>NZ_LWRX01000101.1:0-13685 GCF_001683835.1 Ralstonia sp. RL
GGGGGATTCGAACCCCCGATAGGCTATTAACCTATACACGCTTTCCAGGCGTGCGACTTAAACCACTCATCCATCTCTCCGGAAGCCCGCGATTGTAGCACACCGGGCGAGCCAGCCAACCCCTGATGCCTCGGTCTGGACGAGGCTGTCGGTTCTCCGGCGCAGCAAGCAACCGAGGGTGACCACTATTGCCGCTCCCAGCCGTTTGAACGTACGCTTCGCCAAAAAAAACGCCAAGGCAAGGAGACCACCGCCACATGGAGCTGGACATCAACCACAAGCCGGTCAACGTGGACTGCGACCCGGCCACACCGCTGTTATGGGTACTGCGCGACCACCTGAACCTGACCGGCACGAAGTTCGGCTGCGGCGTTGCGGCCTGCGGCGCTTGCACGGTTCACGTGGATGGCGCGGCGGTGCGCTCCTGTGTCTTGCCCGTGGCGGCGGTGGCCGGCAAGCGAATCACCACCATCGAAGGCCTGGCCGGCGGCGAGGGCAAGCGCCACGCCCTGCAGCAGGCCTGGGTGGATGAGCAGGTGCCCCAGTGCGGCTACTGCCAGTCCGGCATGCTGATGGCCGCGGCTGACTTGCTTGGGCGCCAGCCCGACCCCAGCGATGCGGATATCGACGCCGCCATGACGAACATCTGCCGCTGCGGCACATACCCGCGCGTGCGCGCGGCCATCAAGCGTGCCGCCAAGGCGTTGCGGGACGGGCACGCATGAACGCCAACGCAACGAAGCCGCGCAGAGGGCGCCGTCGTTTCCTGCTCGGTGCGCTGGGCATAGGCGGGGCGTTGGTGGTGGGTTGGGGGGTGATGCCACCGCGCAGCCGCGTGGGCGGTGCGGGCATCTTCCCCGAGCACAACGGCGAAATTGCGCTGAACGGCTGGATCAAGATCACGCCGGATGGCAGCGTCATGCTTGCCATGCCCCGCGTGGAGATGGGCCAAGGCATCCACACCGCACTGTCGATGCTGGCGGCCGAAGAACTGGACATTCCGCTCTCGCGCGTGAGCATCGAGAGCCCCCCGGTGGAGCGCATCTACGGCAATGTGGTCGCCATGGGCATCGGCTCGCTGCCGGTGCACCCCGATAGCGAGGACAAGACCTGGGCGCGGGCACTGGCCTGGATGATGTCGAAGGGTGCGCGGGAGATCGGCCTCATCATCACCGGCGGCAGCAGCAGCGTAGCCGACGGCTGGCAGCCGGTGCGCGAAGCGGCCGCCGCGGCGCGCGCCGCGCTGGTCGAAGCGGCTGCACGCGAATGGAATGTGCCGGCTGCACAGGTCAGCATCCGCGATGGCCGACTCATTGGCCCGGGCGGCAGGCAGGCGACTTTCGGCAGCATGGCAAAGACGGCGCAGGGCATCTCTGCGCCGTCCAGCGTCAGGCTGAAACCTGCTTCGCAATACCAGTGGATCGGCAAGCCGGCGCCGCGCAACGACCTTGCGGCGAAGACCGATGGCAGCGCGCGCTTTTCCATCGACGTGCGGCCACCCGGCATGCTGTACGCCGCGGTCGTGATGTGCCCGGTGTTTGGCGGCAAGCTGAAGACGTTTCAATCGAAGGCCGCCTTGTCCATGCCGGGCGTGCGTTATGTGGTGCCGTTCGAAGGCTCGGCGGGCGGGGCTCCGGGGGTGGCCGTGGTGGCCGACCACTACTGGCAGGCGCGTCAGGCGTTGGCGGCGGTCGAGCCCGTGTGGGACAACGGCCCGCACGCCGCGCTCGATTCAGCCGGCATCCGGCAGCAACTCGTCAACGCGCTGAACAGCGACAAGGGCGGGTTCACCTATCGCTCAATGGGCGACGGGCTGAACGCCTTCGACAACACCGGCGGCGGCATCATCGTCGAGGCGGAATACACGGCGCCGTATCTCGCCCACGCCACCATGGAGCCGATGAACTGCACCGCCCAGGTCACGAAGGACGGCGTGCAGCTCTGGGCGCCCACGCAGGTCGCGACGCTTGCGCAGGTGGTGGCTGCACGGGCTGCGGGCGTGGACCGCGACAAGGTCCACATCGACATCCCGTTCATCGGTGGTGGTTTCGGACGGCGGCTGGAGTCGGATTTCGTCGGCCAGGCCGTGACCATCGCAACCAGGACGGAAGGCCGTCCCGTGCAGGTCATCTGGTCGCGCGAGGACGACATCCGGCATGATTTCTATCGGCCGCAGGCCATCGCACGGCTCAAGGCCCGTGTGGAGCACGGCAAGGTCACGGCGATCGCCTCGCGCAGTGCGGGCCAGTCCATCCTGGCCGGCGAGCTGGACCGCCTGTTCGGTGCGCCATCGGCGGGCATTGACCGCTACACCGTCGAGGGTCTGTTCGATCTGCCCTACGAGATCGAGCATGAGCACATCGCGCACGTGAGCGTCGATCTGCCGGTCCCGATCGGGTTCTGGCGCAGCGTTGGCCACTCGTATGCCGGCTTCTTCCTGGAGGGCTTCCTCAACGAGGTCGCGGCGGCGGCCAGGCTCGATCCGCTGGCGATGCGGCGGGACCTGCTGCGTGCGCATCCGCGCGAGTTGAAGGTGCTTGAGGCCGCGGCGCAGGCGGCGGGTTGGGGGCAGCCGCTCGCGCCGGGTGCCGATGGTGCCCCGCGAGCACGCGGCATCGCGCTGCACCCCAGCTTCGGCTCCGTGGTGGCGCAGGTCGCGGAGGTCTCGCTCAAGGACGGCAAGCCGCGCGTGCACCGCGTGGTGTGCGCCGTGGACTGCGGCACCGTGGTCAACCCGCGCATCGTCGAGCAGCAGATGGAGAGCGCCGTCATCTTCGGCCTGACGGCGGCGCTGTACGGGCGCATCGACATCAAGGACGGGCAGGTCGTGCAGTCGAACTTCCCAGACTATCCCGTGCTCAAGATGGCCGAGACGCCCGTGATCGAAACGCACATCGTGCCGAGCGCGGCCGCGCCCACCGGCGTCGGCGAGATCGGCGTGCCGCCCATCGCGCCCGCTGTGGCGCACGCCGTGGCGCAATTGACGGGCAAGCCTGTGCGGCAACTGCCAATGGCGTGATGCCGCTGCGGTAAAACGAAAAAGCCGCGGGCGCGAACCTGCGGCTTTTTCTTGTGCGGCGGCCGAAACCGCTCAGGCCGCGTCCGGAAACACCGGCTCGCCCAGGTTCAGCATCAGCCGGTTGGCCCACGCAAAGATGGCGACGGCGTGGATCAGGTCGAGAATCTCCGCATCGGTCAGCCCGGCGGCCTTGAGCGGCTGCAGGTCTTCCGCTCGGACGTCGCCGGGGCGCAGCGTCAGATCGATCGAGAACAGCGCGATGGCCCGTTCGCGCGCATTCGTGCCGGCGGTGTGCGGGTCTTCAAAGACCTGCTTGATCACGTCGTTGCGCTTGGCAAGCTGCTCGAAGCGCTGCGCGTGAACCGATGCGCAATACACGCAGCCGTTGACGCGCGACACCACCGCGCTGGCGAGTTCGCGCTCGGCGCGCGACAGGCCGCCCGGCGCATACATGATCGCGTTGAATGCCGCCGACCGCTGACGCAGGATCTCGGGCTGGTGAACGAGAAACCGGTAGTAGTCCGACGTCTTCGCCTTCGGGTGGCTCTCTTCCAGCACGGCGATCTGCTCGGGCGTGGCGCGGTCGAGGTCGACCACATCGAGCCACGCCTTCCACTCCAGCGATTCGTTGGTGAAGCCGTGGGCGCGAATGATCTCGGTCATGCTGCGGTCTCCGTGGAAGCGGGGGAGGTGCTGGCGCCGTTCAGTGCCTGCAGCGCGCGCAGGCCGGCGACCAGCCGTGTCTGATACGACAGGAAGGCGATGAGCTGCGCCAGCGTCACGACGTCTGCGGTGGCAAGGCCCGCGGCGGGCAAGCGCAGCAGTGCATCGCGATCGCCTTCGATCGGGCGCTCGATCAAAGTGCGGGTGAACGTGAGGAGCGCACGCAGACGTGTGTCGGCAAGCGCGTCGACATCGCCGTGGTCCACGGCCTGCAGTGCGTTTGCGTCGACCGGTGTATCGGCCAGGCGCGCCCGGTAGTGGGCGCCCAGTTCGGGGGCGGGCGTGAGGCGGCACGCGTAGAGCGCCACGAGCAGCCGTTCGCTCAGCGTGAGGCCGGGCAAGGCCGCATCGAACAGTGCGTCGTAGCTGCCTTGCGTGGCAGCCGCGACTTTCTCTCGGGTGTGGCGCAGCGCGTGCGTGGCGCTGCCGTCGTCCAGGCCGGCAACCTGGTCCACCACATCTTGATCGGGCGTGAAATCCATCGATGAAAGGCTCCGGGAATCAGGTACGGACGCGCCGCGCGCGGCCACCGCGCTGGCGAGGAAGCGAAGCACTGCCGCCCACGACTGGGCATCGGCGCGGGCATTGGCACGCGGCTCGCCGCCACCCGTGCTGATGCGGCCCGACACCGGGTGCGCATAGACGAGCTGCGTGGTCGGCACGTACGGGAAGACGATGGCGTGGCCCGCGCCTTCGTGGTCGAAATGCTCGACGGGGTAGGGGTGGCGTACCTCGGCGAGCTTGGCGGTGACCATGCGCGAGTAGTCGCTCGACGGCCACGAACCATCGTCGGTGGCAGACAGCAGCAGCACCGGGCCACGCGTGCGTTCGACGCGGATGCGTGCGCGTGCCACGGCATCGGCGTCCTGCAGCGCGGTGCGGATCGCCCGTTCATGCCGATGCGGCGCAGGGCCTTCGTCGAACGGCGCCCAGGTGGCGGTGCGATTGCCTTCCCAGAGATGCGGCAGCGGCTGGCCGCGATACAGCCACGTCGGGCCTTCGCGGCCGACGGCGGGGTCGGCGGCGTTCTGCCCGCTGTGCACCACGGCGCCCGGCACGTAGCCGATCACCGCGGACACGGCCTCGGGGAAGGTCGCGCCAAGCAGCAATGCCAACTCGCCGCCGCGCGACTGGCCGCTCACGGCAACGAAGTCGTGCAGCGGCTGCACGCGCCTGCGCAGCCAGGCGAGCGCGCGCTCGAAATACTCCAGCGGCGTGTTCGAGATGTAGTCCGACAGCCCCGGCGCTTTGAAGTACGCCAGCGCGAAGGCTGCGTAGCCGTGCGAGGCATACAGCGCCGCACGTGGTTCGTTCATGCCGCCGCCCGAGCCGTTGAGAATCAGCACGGCGGGGCGCGGGCCCGGATGCGCATATGGGTCGGGCAGGTACAGCGTGCCGACCAGGCCTTCCCCGTTGTCGGCCGCACGCACCTCGTGGCGTGTCACGCCCGGCGCGGCCAGCCGCTGCACGAAGCGGGTGTGGACCGACTCGCCACCGGCCGTTGCCGTGAGCGTGGTGGTCAGCGGCTCGAAGCCTGTGGCGCACAGCGGCGGAAACACCTCACGCGCCTTGCCGTCCTCCGGGCGCTGGCTCCACACCAACCCCATGGCGCTGATGCCGGTGTAATCGCCGGAGACGGGCGCGTCGCGCGTGAGGTCGACCGCGCCCTGCGCATCGGCAACGAATGCGGCGCGGGCATGCCACAGCACGCCGTTGCCGCGGGCTGTCTGCGCGACGATGCCGACCTGCGCGCCTGGCGCCAGCCCCGTCACGACGATCTGGCGCGACACGTCGATCAGGTCATCCGCCGGCGTCACGCTGAGCGCGAAGGTTCCCATGGCGCTTACTTGCCGTCCCTGGTGACCATCTGCGCCGCGGTGCGGTCGCTCGTCATCGGCGTCACTTTCAGGCCCTTCC
Source organism: Ralstonia sp. RL (assembly GCF_001683835.1). NCBI lineage: Bacteria > Pseudomonadati > Pseudomonadota > Betaproteobacteria > Burkholderiales > Burkholderiaceae > Ralstonia > Ralstonia sp. RL. The sequence continues at coordinate 5,660 of NZ_LWRX01000101.1, forward strand.
TGGCGGCCCAGACATTCTGGTAGTGGTACAGCGGCACCACGCCCACGTCGTCGGACACCAGCTTGACCGAGTGGCGCAGGATGGCCGCGCGCTTCTCGACGTTGAATTCCTCGGTGGAGGCGTTCAGTGCGTTGTCGACGGCCGGGTTGCTGTAGTGGCCCCAGTTGGAGGCGCCCAGGCCTTTCTTGGTGTCGACGGTGGCCAGCACGTTGACCAGCGCATAGCTTGCCTCCCCGGTGCCGTTGCCCCATGCCAGCATGCTCATCGCGTACTCATTCTTGTTGGCGCGGCCCGAGTAGACCGACCAGGGCACCACCTCCACGCGCGCCTTCACGCCGATGCGCGTCCAGAACTGCGCCACCGCCTGCGCGGTTTCCGGGCCTTGCGGGTAGCGGTCGTTCGGCACGTGCATCACGAGGTTGAAGCCCTGCGGAAAGCCCGCCTCGGCCAGCAGCTTCTTCGCCTGTGCGGGGTCATACGGAATGTCCTTCACGTCGGGGTTATAGCCGTACGTGTCCGACGGCATCCACTGGTTGGCGACGGTGGCGGCGCCTTGCAGAATGCGGTCCACGATGGCCTTGCGGTCGATGGCGAGCGACAGCGCGCGGCGCACGCGCACATCCAGCAGCGGATTGTTCGGCAGCGGCTTGCCGTCGTTGCCGGTGATGTACTCGTTCGGCCCCTTGCGGAAGCTCGGCTGCAGCAGCATCACGCGCAGGCCCGGATAAGCGAACACCTTCACATTGGGCGACTGGCGCAGGCGCGCCAGGTCAGACACCGACACCTTGTCGATGACGTCCACCTCGCCCGAGAGCAGGTTGGCCGTACGCGCGGCAGCATTGTTGATGTAGCGGTAGTTGACCTTCTCCCAGAGCTGCTTGCCGCCCCAGTAGTTGTCGTTGCGCGCCATCACCACGCGGTCGCCCGGTACATACGAGACGAACTTGTACGGGCCCGTGCCCACCACGGCGCGGCCGGCGTTGTAGTCCTCGGTGGACGATTTTTCGCCCACATGCTTGCTGACGATGTGCACGGATGCGAGGTTCAGGGGCAGGTCGGGGTTCGGGATGTTCGTCTTGATGATCAGCGTCAGCGGGTCTTTGGCTGTGACGGACTCCACCGTGCGCAGATAGCCCGCGAACGTTGCCACGCTGCCCGGCACGCTGCGCGCGCGCTGGTACGAGAAGACGACGTCATCCGCCGTGAACGGCTGGCCGTCGTGCCATTTCACGTTCGGGCGCAGCTTGAATTCCCACGTCTTCGGATCCAGCGTCTTCCACGACAGCGCCAGGCCGGGCTGCAGCTTGTTCCACTTGTTTTCGACGAGCAGATCCCAGAAATGCACGTCGACGGAGCGGTCGCCGGCGTGGTTGTTCAACTGTGGGTCGAGCGACGACAGCGGATCGGCAAAGGCGATGTTCAGCGTCTGCGCGCTGATAGCGCCGGCAGCGGCAAACAGCGCTACAGCAAGCGACGAGGCTAGGAGGCGTTTCACGTGGGTTCCCTTTTCCTGTTTTTGGAATCGTTGGCTTATTGAATGTCGTTCAGGTCGCGTCGTTCAGATGGCACGCGCTGACGTGGTTGACCGCAATGCCGCGCAGCGTCGGCGTTTCGGTCTTGCAGCGGGGCATGGCGTGCGGGCAGCGCGGGTGGAAATGGCAGCCGGTCGGCGGGTGCAGCGGGCTGGGCATCTCGCCTTGAATGGCGGTAAACGTCTTGTGCCGGGCCGACAGGCGCGGAATTTCCGCCAGCAAGGTCTGCGTGTAAGGATGATTTGGGCGGCGGAAGACTTCCTCCGCCGGGGCCGATTCCACCACGCGGCCGAGGTACATGATCACCACCCTGTCCGACAGGTGTTCCACCACGCCCAGGTCGTGGCTGATGAACAGGTAGGTCAGGTTGAGTTGCTCGCGCAGGTCCATGAACAGGTTCAGGATCTGCGCCTGGATCGACACGTCCAGCGCGGCCACCGCCTCGTCGCAGACGAGCATCGACGGCTGCACCGCCAGCGCGCGCGCAATGCCGATGCGCTGCCGCTGGCCGCCGCTGAACTGATGCGGATAGCGGTCGCGAAGAGCGGGGTCCAGGCCCGCGCGCTGCATCTGCGCAGCCACGTAATCGGCAAAGTTGGCGCGGTCGGTCAGGCCGTGCACGCGTGCCGCCTCGCCGACGATCTCTTCCACGCGCAGGCGCGGGTTGAGGCTCGCATACGGGTCCTGGAAGATCATCTGGATCTTCAGGCGGGCCGCGCGCGCTTCCTCGGCAGAGAGCGTGTCCACAGCCTTTCCGTCCACGCGCACCTCGCCGGCCGAGGGCGGCATCAGGCCCGCAGCAATCCGGCCGAGCGTGGATTTGCCGCAGCCCGATTCGCCGACGAGGCCGACGACTTCACCGGGCTGGATCGCGAGGTCGACGCCATCGACCGCACGAACGATCGCAGGCGGATGCGCCAGGCCGGCGCGCTGCAGAACGCGATCGGCCACGCCGACTTTGCGATCGCCAAAGCGTTTGCTGACCTGCTTGAGTTCGACGAGTGGCGTGCTCATGCGACCTCCTGCGAGGAAGCGTGCTGCGCGCCCGGATGGAAGCAACGCACGAGGCGGTTGGGTATTGGCTGCGTGATGTCGGGGCGTACGCCGCAGACCTCGGTGGCCCGCGGGCAGCGTGCCGCAAACGCGCAGCCCGCGGGCAGCGACAGCAGGTTCGGTGTCATGCCGGGAATCTGGCGCAGGCGCTGGCCGCGACGGTTCTCGCTGGGCAGGCTGTCGATCAGGCCCATGGTGTAGGGGTGCAGCGGGGCATCGAGCACCGCATCAACCGGGCCGTGTTCGACGATGCGGCCGGCGTACATCACGGCCACCTCGTCGGCCAGCCCGGCCACGACAGACAGGTCATGCGTGATCCAGATCAGCGCCGTGCCGTGCATGCGCGCGAGCTTCTGCACTTCGGACAGGATCTGCGCCTGGATGGTCACGTCCAGCGCCGTGGTCGGTTCGTCGGCAATGATCAGGTCCGGCCGATGCAGCATCGCAATGGCAATCGCCACGCGCTGTCGCATGCCGCCCGAAAGCTGATGCGGATAGGCACGCAGCCGTTCTTCGGGGCTCGGAATGCCCATCAGACCGAGCGTGTCCCGCGCATGGTCCCACGCCTGTTTGTGGCTCATGCTGCTGTGCGCGCGCACGGCTTCGATCATCTGGGCGTCGATGCGCAGCACGGGGTTGAGCGTCATCATCGGGTCCTGGAAGACCATGGCGATGCGGTTGCCCTGCAGCTTGCGCAATTCACGCGGGGGCAGCTTGGTGAGGTCGCGGCCCTGGTAGAGGATCTCCCCGCCGACGACGCGGCCGGGCGGGTCCACCAGACCCATGATCGAGAACCCGGTGACGGACTTGCCTGAGCCGGACTCGCCCACCAGCCCGAGGATGCGCCCGCGCGCGAGTGAGAACGACACGTCGTCCACAGCCGGCAGCACGCCTTCGCGCGTGAAGAAATGCGTGCGGAGGTTGCGGACTTCGAGGGTGGTCGCGTTGGTGGACGCCGTCATCGTTGCGTCCTCGGGTTCAGCACTTCACGCAGGCGGTCGCCCACCAGGTTGATGGCCACCAGCGCCAGCAACAGCGCGATGCCCGGATAGAAACTGATCCAGTACTGGCCAGAGAGCATGTATTGGTATCCGTTGGAAATCAGCAGGCCCAGAGACGGCTCGGTAATCGGCACGCCCAGGCCCAGGAAGGACAGCGTTGCCTCCAGCGTGATCGCGCGCGCCACCTGCAGCGTGCCCACGACGATCAGCGGTGGCAGGCAGTTCGGCAGGATGTGCCTGAGCGCAATGCGCCAGCCGGGCAGGGCGAGCGAGCGGGCGGCTTCCACGTATTCGCGCCGACGCTCAACGAGCGCTTGGCCGCGCACCGTCCGCGCGTAATACGCCCACTCCAGCAGCACGAGGGTCAGCACGACATTCGTGATGCTCTTGCCGAGATAAGCGAGGATCATCATCGCCACCAGCACCGATGGGAACGACAGCAGCAGGTCGACCGTGCGCATGATGATGCTGTCGACGCGGCCGCCGGCATACGCGGCAATCAGGCCGAGCAGCGTGCCGATCATCGCGGCCACGGTCGCCGAGCCGATCCCCACGCCAAGGCTGATTCGCAGCCCATAGAGGATGCCCGAGTACAGATCGCGCCCCTGGCCATCGGTGCCGAGCCAGTACGTAAATGTCCCCAGGCCATTCGGCGAACCTGGCGGCAGGCGCGAGTCCAGCACGTCGAGCTGCATCAGGTCGTACGGGTTCTGCGGGGTGATCCACGGTGCGGCCAGCGCGGCGAGCATCAGGATCACGACCACCACGAGCCCAAAGACGGCGGTCTTGGATGCCAGAAAATCGGACACCACGCGGCGCCACGGCGATTGCTTGCGCGGGGCGGCAACCGCCGCTGCGGTGGTGGGTTGCGGAGTTGTATTCATCATGCAGCCTCCGCGCTGTCCGCCGCACGCACGCGCGGGTCCAGCAGCCGATACAGGATGTCGACGATGAGGTTGAGCGAGACGAACAGGCACACCACGACGATGAGGTAGGAAACGATGACGGGCCGGTCCAGCGAGTTGATGCTATCGAGGATCAGCTTGCCCGCGCCGGGCCACGCGAAGATGCTTTCCGTCACCACCGCAAAGGCGATGGTCGAGCCCAGCTCCAGGCCTAGCACCGTCACCAGCGGGATCAGCGTGTTGCGCAGCACGTGCGCGAGCACCACGCGCAGCGGCGACAGCCCCTTGGCCCGCGCGAACTTCACGAAGTCCTGCGGCAGCACCTCGCGCACGCCCGCAGACGTCAGCCGCAGCACCAGCGAGAGCTTGAACAGCGACAGGTTGACCGCCGGCAGCACGAGGTGCCGCAGGCCATCGACCGTCAGCCACGACCATTCGATGCCGAACAGGCGCGCGGTTTCGCCGCGTCCGCTGGCGGGCAGCCAGCCCAGGCTCACACTGAAGGCCATGATCAGCATCAGCCCGACCCAGAACGTCGGCAGCGAAAAACCCACCACGCTGCCCATCATCAGCAGCCGCGACACGGGATGTTGCGGATACAGCCCCGCGAACACCCCCAGCGGCACCCCGATCACCACCGCGATGATCAACGCGGCAAACGCCAGCTCCAGCGTGGCCGGCAGGCGCTGCAGGATCAGCTGGATGGCCGGCTCGTTGTAGACGAAGCTCTTGCCCAGGTTGCCGTGCAGCGCGCCGTTCAGGAACGCGACGTACTGCTGCCACAGCGGCTTGTCGAGCCCCAGCTCGGCAATGATGCGGGCGCGGTCGATCTGGTCCACGTCCTGGCCGATCAGGATGTCGACCGGGTTGCCGATGGCGTGCAGGCCGATGAAGACGATCACCGTCATCACCAGCACGACCACCAGCGCCTGACCGATGCGGCGGATCAGCCAGGCGGTCATCGTGCGGCCTCCTGGGTGGATGCAGCCTGGGCCTGCACGCCGGGCGGTGGGGCAGGCGTCCATTCATCGCCAAAGATCTCGGGTTCGGCATAAGCCTGGATGGCGGCGTAATGGGCTTCGATGTCTTCGCGGTAGAGCAGGCCGGCAATGCCCTGCGCCAGCCGTTTCGCGCCCTCGCTGATGGCCGGGATGTCGCCCGAGACGCTGCCGTGCGTGACGGATGCCGGATAGCAAAAGCAATGCACCCGCGACAGGCCGGGCAGCGCGCCGGGCGTTTTCTCGAGGAATTCGAAGGCGTGGCCCAGGTCAGGCGAGTCGGCCAGCTCTGCGTCCTCCTCGCCGGGCTGCGGCGTGTAGCGATCGCGCCACTGGCGCACGTGCGGCGCGAGGGTGCTGAATTCGGGCCGGGCCGCCCAGTCCGTGCGAAAACCCGTCGAAAAGATCAGGAAATCCAGTTCGAACATGCCTTTGCTCGTCATCACGTGGAGCACGCCATCGCGCTCCTCCACACGAAGGATGCCGCAACCGAGGTTGAAACGTGCATTCGGGTGTCGCGACACGCGCAGCGTGCTGCCGCGCGGCGGCGGCACCTGCTCCACGTTGATGTAATGGCGGATGCGCCATTTCCAGGCGTCGGGCAGGTGCAGATGCCCGTGCACCAGGCCGGGGCTGCCCGCGCCCTTGCCCTTGTTGACGCGGGGCAGGTCGGGACGCCGGATGAGCAGGTCGACACTGGCCGCGCCCGCTTCGAGCGCCGTCGCGGCCGAGTCCATGGCCGAGGCCCCTGCGCCGACGACGCCGACGCGCTTGCCGGCCAGCGTGCCGTAATCCATCTCGTCGGACGAGTGCGCCCACCGGTGGCGCGGCAGCGCACGCGCGAATTCCGGCACCGACGGGCCGCCGAGGCCATCACGGCCTGTCGCCAGGACCACGCGGCGCGCATAGATGCGCTGCGTCGGCTGGTCGGGCGCGTCGATGAGCAGCTCGACGGCGTCCTCGCGCGGATGAATCGCCTTGACGTGGTGCGCGTTGCGAACCTCGAGCTGCAGCACGCGGCGGTACCAGCGCAGGTAGTCCATCCACTGCAGGCGCGGGATCTTGTCGAGCGCTTCCCATGCGTCGGTACCGAACTGCGCTTCGAACCACGCGCGGAAGGTCAACGCGGGCAAGCCGAGCGCCGGGCCGGTCAGCTGCTTCGGTGAGCGCAGTGTCTCCATGCGCGCCGTGGTCGCCCACGGGCCTTCAAAGCCGGCAGGGGAGCGGTCGAACACCACCGCGCCCACGCCAAGGTGCTTGAGCGATGCCGCCGCCGCGAGGCCGGCCATGCCGCCCCCGATGACGGCGACATCGAGCACCGGCTCGCCATTGACGGTATGCGGCAGGGTCCACGCCTTTGCAGGCAGTTCAAGCCAGGCGAGGTCCTGGCGCAAACGGGCTTCCAGCGCCGCCAGCCCGGTGGCGTGCGGCGCGTTGTCGGGTTGCAGATCGGTCATGCGGACGCGCCTTCGGTTTCGTTAAGGGGTTCCCCGTACAGCACCTGCAGCATGCTGGCGTGGCGTGCGGGGTCGTGCAGCTTGCAATCCGGCAGCAGCCGCTGCGCGGCGCGTGAGAGGGCGTCGATCAGCCACGTGACGGCGGGCATGGGGCGCTTCGCCTCGGGTGTGATCACGCCGAAGAAGAACGGGATATCGGCATCGATGGGGCGGACCGTCACGCCTTCGACGGGCACGCCATACGCCGTGACAGGTTCCAGCAGCCCCACGCCCAGCCCCGCGCGGACGGCAGTCAGGGCGTTGAGCGAGGCATTGGTTTCAATCAGCGAAGCCGGTACCACGCCGGCCTGCGCCAGCGCCTGATCGAGCCGGCGGCGCAGCCGGTACGGGTTGTGCATGGTCACAATGCGGCGGCCCGCGCAATCCGCCAGCGCCACGCGCTGTGCCTGGGCAAGCGGGTCGGTCTGATGGAGGGCGGCAACGCAGGCGGCTTCGCCAATCCAATGCACGGTGACACCGCGATGCTCCAACGGCAGGCTGCTGATGCCGAGATCCGCCGCGCCGGTCAGCACCGCGTGCACCACCTGTTCCGGCGAGGCGCTGCGGATCTGGACATGCTGGGCCAGCTCACGGTCGTCCGCCAGCGCCGCAGGCAGCAAGCCCGCCGCCAGCGCAGAGGTGGCCGCCAGCCGTAGCGGGCGGGGCTCGCCGCGGGCGATCTCTTCGGCGCGGGTGCGGATCTGCCGCAGGCTGATGAGCGTGTGCTCAACGTCTTCGTACAGCAGGAAGCCCTCCTCGGTCGGCGACACGCGCGGCCCAGCGCGGGTGAAAAGGGCGTAGCCGATCTCGGCTTCCAGATCCTGGATGAGCCGGCTGATGGCGGGCTGCGATCGGCCCAGCAGTCTGCCGGCCGCCGTCACGCTACCCGTCGACATGACGGCCGCAAATGCCTCGAGTTGTCGGAGTTCCATGTGCCGGGTTGATCGCCGTCATGCATGTGGTCTGTGCATTCTGGTAGAGGCAGTATGCGAATTCCAAATAGTATTTTCTTATGTACTCATGCGTTTTGCGTGGCGGCCG
>NZ_LWRX01000052.1:0-2095 GCF_001683835.1 Ralstonia sp. RL
TGAAATCTTGTGTACCGGATCGGTGCCGGGCAGCGCCAGCGCCACCAGCGCATGGCCCATCTCGTGATAGGCCACGGTTTCCCGCTCCTTGGGATTGAGCACGCGGTTCTTCTTCTCCAGGCCCGCCACGATGCGCTCGATGGCGGCGGTGAAATCCTGCAACTCCACGGCGGACGCTTTGCGCCGGGTCGCGGCCAGCGCGGCCTCGTTGACCAGGTTCGCGAGGTCTGCACCCGAAAAGCCGGTGGTCAGCGCCGCCACCTGTTCCAGATCTACACCGTGGGCCAGGGTGATCTTCTTGACATGGACCTTCAGGATATCCAGGCGACCTTTCTTGTCGGGACGGTCCACCAGCACCTGACGGTCGAAGCGACCGGCGCGAAGCAGCGCCTGATCGAGGATTTCGGGGCGGTTGGTGGCGGCGAGGATGATCAGCCCGACCGAGCTGTCGAAGCCGTCCATCTCCGTGAGCAGCTGGTTGAGGGTCTGCTCGCGCTCGTCGTGGCCGCCGATGGGGCCGCCGACGCCGCGCGCGCGGCCCAGCGCATCGAGCTCGTCGATGAAGATGATGGCCGGCGCCTGCCCGCGGGCCTGCTCGAACAGGTCGCGCACGCGCGCTGCACCCACGCCGACGAACATCTCGACGAACTCCGAGCCTGAGATGGAAAAGAACGGCACCCCGGCTTCGCCCGCGACGGCTTTGGCCAGTAGCGTCTTGCCGGTGCCGGGCGGGCCGACCAGCAACACGCCCTTGGGAATGCGCGCCCCGAGCCGTCCATACTCCTGCGGATTCTTGAGGAAATCGACGATCTCAACCAACTCCGCCTTGGCTTCATCGACGCCAGCGACATCGGCAAAGGTCACGCCAGTGTTCTTCTCCATGAATACCTTGGCACGGCTCTTGCCGATGCTCAGGAAGCCACCCATGCCCTGCTTCTCGGCGAAGCGGCGGAACAGGAAGAACCAGACGCCGAAGAAGGCCACCGCCGGCAGAATCCAGGAGAGCACATCACGCAGCCAGGTGCTTTCCACCACCCGCGCATAGGGCACGTCGTACTTGGACAGCCGCTCGGCCAGGTCGGGTTCGACACGGGTGGCCACGATGGTGGTCTTGCCCCGGCTGTCCGGCGATTTCAGGCGCCCGGTGACCGTGCGGTCCGACACCAGCACTTCGGCGACGCGCCCCTCGGCCAGCGCCTTCTCGAATTCGCTGTAGGGCACGGGCTCGACGGTCTTGGCCGCCTGCCAGTAGTTCTGCAGCGTCAGCAGCAACAGGCCGGCGACGATCCAGTAGCCAATGTTCCATTGATCTTTCTTTTCCATGGGCAATGTTCCTCGCAAGTCGTGTCGCTAGAGAATGGGGGTGAACAGACGGGCCACCCCGTCGCGCAAGCGGATGGTCAGCGGGCGGGCGCGCAACGCCATCGCCGATATCTCGTCCGCCGCATCACGGGCGGCATCAAAAAGGGATGACAGCCGCGTAGACAACGCGGTGTCGTACACCTCCACATTGAACTCGAAGTTCAGGCGCAGGCTGCGTGCATCCCAATTGGCCGAACCCAGGCAGCACCACTTGCCGTCTACCAGCATCAGCTTGCTATGGTCGAACGGGCCAGGCCGTTCGAAGATGCGCACACCGTGCTCCAGCACCTGCCAGTAGTGGGCGCGCGCGGCCCATTGCACCGTGGGATGGTCGCCGTTTGCGGGCGTCAGCACGTCGATACGCACGCCGCGCAACGCGGCCGTGCTTAGCGCCGCGATCATCGGCTGATCGGGGACGAAGTAAGGTGTCCAGATGCGCACCGAATGCTTCGCCGCGCTCAAAGCGCCCATGAAGGTCCAGCGCATCCTGTCCAGGGCCTCATCGGGACCGGCCTCGATGCCGCGCGCCCAAGAGGTTCCTTGCTCATCAGCCATTGCGGGAGATTCGCGCCAGAAACCCTTGCTGAGCCGCTCGCCCGTGGTATCGCACCAATCATCGGTGAAGCTCCGCATCAGATGCTCTACCACCGGCCCGCGCAGACGAAAGTGTAAATCGTGACAGGCCTGGCCCGGCGCATCGGGCCGCCAATACGGGCTGAAGATGTTCATGCCG
>NZ_LWRX01000138.1:0-651 GCF_001683835.1 Ralstonia sp. RL
CGACAGCATCCGATTCACCTGGCCAGCCACATCGCGCTGGCCGACGAGACTTTCGATGACGCGCTGGCACAGTGTGTGCTGCGAACCGTGCAGGAAGGGCTGACCAATATCGTTCGCCACGCCGATGCCAGCCGGGTCGATCTGACGCTGCGCCAGCTGGGCACGACAGTGCACATCCGGCTCGCCGACAACGGCCGCGGCCTCGATGGGCGGCCTTCCGGACAGGCCGGTTGCGGCCTCGGCCTGCAGGGCATGCGCGAACGGATCGCGCTGCTCGGCGGGCAACTCGAAATCGCCACGCCGGCCGGCGGGGGCTTTGTGCTCCAGGCCAGCCTGCCGCTGGCACAGGGGAGGGTAGAAGCATGAAACTGAACGGAGTCCGTGTCCTGCTCGCCGACGACCACGCCATGGTCCGCCTCGGCTTTCGCCTGCTGCTCGAAGGGGCTGGCGCCAGCGTGATTGGCGAGGCCGATTGCGGCGAGAGCGCCGTCCGCCTGTACGCCGAATCGAACCCGGATGTCGTGGTGATGGATGTCTCGATGCCCGGCCTCGGCGGCCTGGCGGCGCTTGAGCGGCTGCTCGTCTGGGAACCGAAAGCGCGCGTGCTGATGCTGTCGGCCCATCACGACGATATCGTGCCGGTGCGCGCCC
>NZ_LWRX01000213.1:0-2288 GCF_001683835.1 Ralstonia sp. RL
CGGCGTGCCCGCTGCCGTGCGACTTCATCAGCTTGGCCGCCAGCCAGGGCGTCACAACAAAGGCGATGGCCAGGGACAGCGCCATGCCCATCGACGAGTTGATCGGAATCGGGCTCATGTACGGCCCCATCAGACCGGACACGAAAGCCATCGGCAGCAGGGCGGCGATCACGGTCAGCGTCGCCAGGATGGTCGGCCCGCCGACTTCGTCCACCGCCCCCGGAATGATCTCGAGCAGGCCCTTGTCCGGATGCAGCCCTTGCCAGCGATGGATGTTCTCGACCACCACGATCGCATCGTCGACAAGAATGCCGATCGAAAAAATCAGCGCGAACAGCGACACACGGTTCAGCGTAAAGCCCCAGGCCCAGGACGCGAACAGCGTCGCGGCCAGGGTCAGCGTCACGGCAACGCCGACGATCACCGCCTCGCGCCGGCCGAGCGCGAAGAAAACCAGGGCAACCACGAAGGCCGTGGCAAAAATCAGCTTGCCAATCAGCTTTTGCGCCTTCTCGGTGGCCGTTTCCCCATAGTTGCGCGTTACCGTGACCTCGACCCCTTCCGGGATCACCGTGTTCTTCAGTGCCTCGATGCGCGCGATGGCGGCGCTCGCCACGTCGGCGGCGTTGACCCCCGGCTGCTTCGACAACTGGATGGTCACCGCCGGATACTCGCCATCCCGGGTGCCAAACCAGGCGTAGCGCTTCGGCTGGTCGGGGCCGTCCTCGACGCTCGCCACATCGGCCAGGTAAACCGGCTTGCGCGACTGGGCGTCGCCCCGCACGGCAACGACCAGACGCTTCACGTCGGCCACCGATTCGAGATAGGTGCCGGTCTGTACCAGCACCTCGCGGTTGCCGGCCGTCAGGCTGCCCGAGCTTTGCAGCGCATTCGAAACCTTCAGCGCGCCGGCGATATCCTGCGGCGTGACGCCATAGGCATTCATCCGTTCGGCGTCCATCAGCACGCGGATGGCGTGATCGGGACCACCCAGCGTCGACACGTCACGGGTACCCTTGATGCGCTTGAGTTCGATCTCGACCGCCCGCGCCACCTGCTGCAGGTCGTAGGCCGAACGGGCCGGATCGGCCGTCCAGAAGGTCAGGCCGAGGATGGGCACATCGTCGATGCCGCGCGGCTTGATCACCGGCTCCATGACACCCAGGTTGGGCGCCAGCCAATCGCGGTGCGCCATCACCGTATCGTGCAGGCGGAGCACCGCATCGTTGTACTTGACGCCGACTTCGAACTGCACGGTGATCACCGCCATGCCGGGGCGCGACATGGAATAGACATGCTCGACACCATGCATGCGCGACAGCACCTGCTCGCCCGGCCGGGCCACGAGATTTTCGACATCCTTGGCCGAAGCGCCCGGAAAGGCGACCAGCACGTCGGCCATCGTCACGTCGATCTGCGGCTCTTCCTCGCGCGGCGTGACCAGCGTGGCAAAGATGCCCATCAGCAGGGCGACCAGCGCCAGCAGCGGCGTCATCCGAGAAGCCTGGAAAGCGGCAGCGATGCGCCCGGAAATACCGAGGGAAGTGTGTTCAGCGCGCATGGCTTACTTGCCCGCTGGCGAATTTTTCAGGGCAATCGCGGCCTTCACCGGCTCGGTCACCACCTGGTCGCCCGGTGCCAGGCCGGCCAGCACCTCGATCTCGCCCTGCCCGACGATATCGCCCAGGCGCAACTGGCGCAGGCTCAGGCGGCCGTCGGCGGCCTGCACGTAAACCGCCGCCACCTCGCCGCGCCGCAGCACGGCCTTGGCCGGCACGGCCAGCTTCTCGGCCTTGCCGGTGATGAAATGGACACGCGAGAACATGCCCGGCACCGCTTCCGGCACGTCCGGCAGGTTGACGCGCACCGGCGTCACATGCGTCGCCGCATCGGCCGTCGGCAACACCTGAACCGAGGTGGCCTCGACCCATTTACCCAACTCCGGAAACTCGACACGGGCCGCCTTCACGTTACGCATCTCTTTCAGACGATACTGCGGAATGTTCGCCGTGACACGCAGGCCGCCCGGCTGGTAAATGGTGAACAGCGGCGCGCCCGGCATGGCCATGTCGCCCAGCTCCGCATGGCGGCGGGCGACGATGCCGGCAATCGGAGCGACGATGGTGGCATGACTCTGCGTGGCGCTCGCCGCGGCGCGATTGGCCGAGGCCGCATCGAAATCGGCCTTCGCCTTGTCGAGTGCCGCGGCGCTCATGAATTTCTGGGCCACCAGGCTCTTCGTCCGCTCGTAATTTACCTTGGCATTGGCGTACTGGGCCTCGGCGGCA
>NZ_LWRX01000174.1:0-47589 GCF_001683835.1 Ralstonia sp. RL
GTCGGTCACGTGCGACACGCGCGACAGGCCGTCGAACTTGATGTTGTCCTTGGCCGTCACGCGGCCGAGCACTTTCTGCGCGCGGCGGCGCAGGTCGTACACCTGGGCGAATTCTTCCTGGAACGCCTTGACGGCGCGGCGCGCGTGCACGACGAGCTGCTCGACCTTCTTGGCGCGCTCATCGCCTTCGGGGTCGTGATGCGAATCGTGGTCGGCCACGCGGCGCTTCTCGATCTCCGCCAGGCGGTGATTGAGTGCGTCGATCAGCATCTGGCGGCGCTTCGGGTTGTCGAGCAGGTCGTCCTGCAGATACGGGTTGCGACGCACCACCCAGATGTCGCCCAGCACTTCGTACAGCATGCGCGCCGATCGGCCGGTGCGACGCTCGCCGCGCAGCTCGTCGAGGATCTGCCACGCAGACTCGCCCAGCAGACGGATGACGATTTCCCGATCCGAGAACGAGGTGTAGTTGTAGGGAATCTCGCGCAGCCGGGGCGCAGCGTCCTGCGCCGCGAGTTTGGCGTCGATCAGAAGTGGGGCGTTCATGGCGAGCCGCGGGGAGGGAGCGCGGCAAAGCAGGTGTCGGCCGCGCGGTCTTTAAAGCGCGATTGTACTGCAAGGTTCACCGTTGATGCGTTGCAACAACGGTATCCCTGCCGGTCGCATGGGCGCGAAAACCGCCACGTTTTCAATGGCTTGCGAAAAGTGTGGCCGCAACCGAGTGGAGCCTGCACCACGCAAACGTCACATCAGGAGGGTCTTGATCCAGCCGAGGATGCCGTGCCAGAAGCCGTCCGGCAGGGTCAGCAGCGCCGTCGTCATGACGAGGTAGCGCAGGAATTTGCCGATGGCCATGTACATGACGCTGGGCCAGAAACGCAGCCGCAGCCACCCGGCGAGCGTGCAGAGCGGATCGCCGATGCCCGGCAGCCACGACACCAGCAGCGACACCGGCCCGATGCGGCGCATCCAGCGGAAATACTTCTTGTCGAGCGGGGGCGCGCGGTGGCGCTTGGGGTGCGGCACGTGGTGGGCGTGCTCGGCGTTGTGCTCGCGACGACGGCGCGCCAGGTGGATGCGCACCAGCGCGAGCTTGGCCGCATAGCCCATCCACCAATCGACCGCACCGCCCAGCGTATTGCCCAGCGTCGCAACGATGACGGCCGGCCAGAACATCTCGGGATTGAGCTTGATGTAAGCGAAGACGGCCGGTTCAGACCCCAGCGGCAACAGCGTCGCCGAGATGAAGCTGACGACGAAGATGGCGGGCAGCCCGACCTTGGGCAGGGCAAGGGTGGCAAAAAGCGTGTCGATCCACTGTTCCATGCGGTCGATTGTAGTGGGCGTGCAGCGCACACGCCGCCCCGGAGTCGCCCTGACCCGTCAGGCGAAGAACAGATACGCGACCAGAACCGCGCCGACCAGCCCGATCAGGTCGGCCCACAGCCCGCACGCCAGCGCGTAGCGCGTGTCCTTGATGCCGACGCTGCCGAAGTACACGGCCAGCACGTAGAACGTGGTCTCGGTCGAGCCCTGGATGATGGCGGCCAGCCTGCCCTGGAAGGAATCCACGCCGTAGGTCGTCATCACGTCGACCATCAGGCCCCGGGCGCCGGCCCCCGAGAGCGTCTTCATGATGCCGACGGGCAGCGCCGGCACGAAGCGCGTGTCGATACCGAGGTGCGAGAACAGCGCGGAGAGCCCCTGCATCAGGAAATCCATGCAGCCCGCCGCGCGGAACACCGCAATGCCGACCAGCACCGCCACGAGGTACGGGACGATGCCGATCGCCACCTGGAAGCCGTCTTTCGCGCCGTCCACGAAGGTCTCGTAGACATTGATGCGGCGAATTGCCCCACACGCCAGGAACGCCACCACGATGGTGAGGATGGCCCCCGCGCCGATCAGGCCGATCCACGCGGCCATCTGCTGCGGCGGAAACTGGCGCAGCCACGCAAACAGCAAGCCCATCACCGCGACAAAGCCGCCAAAGTACGCCAGCAGCGCCGGCTTGAACAGGTTGATGCGCTGATACCACGCCACGGCCGCAATGCCTGCGCAGAAGCCGATGAACGTGGACAACAGCGTCGGCAGGAAAATGTCCGCCGCATTGAAGCCGACCAGGCCCTGCTTGACCGCCATGGCCTGGCGGATGGCGATGACGGAGGTCGGCACCAGCGTCACCCCGGCCGTGTTGAGCACCACGAACATCAGTTGCGCATCGCTGGCGCGCTGCGGCTGCGGATTGATCTGCTGCAGCTCGCGCATCGCCTGCAGGCCGAGGGGCGTGGCGGCGTTGTCCAGCCCCAGCACGTTGGCCGACACGTTCATCATCATCGCGCCGTTGGCCGGGTGGCCGGCGGGCACGGACGGAAACAGGTGCCGCATCAGCGGGTTCACGAGCCGCGCAAACAGATCGACCACGCCGGCGCGCTCGCCCACGCGCATGATGCCGAGCCACAGCGCCATCATGCCGGTCAGGCCGATGGCGATTTCGAAGCCGGTGCGCGCGGCATCGAACATGCCGGTCAGCATGCGGGAGAAGACCTCCATGTCGCCCAGCACGACCTGCACGCACGCGGTGACGAAGGCGATGAGGAAAAAGCCGAGCCAGACGAGGTTGAGAGCCACGGGAGTTGCGCGTTGAAAGCCGACGAGGCGCTCATTGTGCCTGCGGCGGCGCCTCGGCCGGGGTGCCGATCGGCTCGATCTTGTGGAAGTTGTCGTAGTCAACCGTGGTCACGCCGTCTTCTTCGTGAATCAGGTCGAGATAGCGATGATTCCAGCGGATCGCGTCGTGCCGCCACGAATGGCGCGCCTGGACGGTCTGCGCGGCCGTCTCGTCAGCGCCTTCGATCGTGAGCAATAGCAGGGCGTCCACGGCGGCGAGCGATTCCGCCGTGGCGTTGTACAAGGGGCTGGTCTCGTCGATGACGTGCATCATGACCCAGCCGAGCAGGAAGATCGGATGCTCGCTGCGCTCGAGCTTGAGGTCGCGGATCTTGTAGATGGAATAGCCTTCCGGCGAGCGTTCGTCCTGCATCAGCCGCAGCCGTGCCGTGGCCTCCGCAATGACGTTCTGACGCGCATTCGCCGCGCGGAGCATCAGCGTGGGCGTGCCGTTGATGGTGCGCACGACCGGATGGCGGGCAAACAGGATCTTGGCCCGCGGGCGCGAAAACCGCGCAAACACCAGCCCCGTCGCCATGGCGATGCCCGACATGCCAATGAAGATCTCCAGCGTCGCGATGATGTGGGCGTACACCGTCTGCGGGTGCATGTCGCCGTAGCCGACGGTGGCGAGCGTCTCGACGCTGAAGAAGAACGCCCCAAGGAAGCCCGGCGGCGACTGGTTCGCGATGGATGCATCGCCGAGCGAATACAACCCGGCAAACACCGCGTTGAGCGCCAGGAACATCGTGGCCAGCAACGCAAAGAAGGTCGGCCAATTCACTTCCAGCGCGTGGTGGTAGACGTCGCGCCAGCCCAGCGGCGGCATGCCGTACGCAATGACGTGCTGCGTGCCCGACCAGATCTTGCGGCCCCGGCGTGGCCTGGAACGCTTGGAGGAAGACGACGGGGTATGCATGGGGAGCCTCGCGCCGATGGGGAGCCGCACCCCTGTGGCGCGGCCGGGGCAGTGTACCCAGCACCCCGCCCGGCCGGCAAGGCGACGCATGATAGGCTTACGGGCTATCCCCAAGTCCAACCCGGTCCGCACCATGGCCATCGATTACCTCAAGAAAATCCTGACCGCGAAGGTCTATGACGTCGCGCAGGAAACCGAGCTCAAGTTCGCGCCGAACCTGTCGGCGCGCACCGGCAACCGCGTCTACCTCAAGCGCGAGGATGACCAGCCGGTGTTCTCGTTCAAGCTGCGCGGCGCCTACAACAAGATGGCCTCGCTCACGCCGGCCGAGCGCAAGCGCGGGGTGATTACGGCATCGGCGGGCAACCATGCCCAGGGGGTCGCGTTCAGCGCGGCGCGCATGGAATGCAAGGCGATCATCTGCATGCCCGTGACGACGCCGCAGCTCAAGATCGACGGCGTGCGGTCGCGCGGCGGCGATTGGGTCGAGGTCGTGCTGCACGGCGAGAGCTACTCCGACGCCTACAACCACGCCGTCAAGCTGCAGGAAAAGCACGGCTACACCTTCGTGCACCCGTTCGACGACCCGGAAGTCATCGCCGGCCAGGGCACCATCGCCATGGAGATCCTGCGCCAGCATCCGCAGCCGATCCATGCGATCTTCTGCGCGATCGGGGGCGGGGGGCTGATCTCGGGCATCGCGGCGTACGTCAAGGCCGTGCGGCCGGACATCAAGGTGATCGGCGTGCAGAGCGTCGAGTCCGATGCGATGGCCCGCTCGGTGGCCGCCGGCAAGCGCGTCGAACTGAAGGACGTGGGCCTGTTTGCCGATGGCACGGCCGTCAAGCTGGTGGGCAAGGAGACCTTCCGCCTCACGCGCGAACTGGTCGACGAGATCCTCACCGTGGACACCGATGCGATCTGCGCGGCGCTCAAGGATGTGTTCCAGGACACGCGCAGCCTGCTGGAGCCGTCGGGCGCGCTTGCCATCGCGGGCCTGAAGCTGTACGCCGAACAGAGCAAGCTGAAGAACGAATCGCTGGTGGCCGTGGCCAGCGGCGCGAACATGAACTTCGACCGCCTGCGCTTCGTGGCCGAGCGCGCCGAAGTGGGCGAGGCGCGCGAAGCCGTGTTTGCCGTGACGATTCCGGAAGAGCGCGGCAGCTTCAAGCGCTTCTGCGAGCTGGTCGGCTGGTCGCGCAACGTGACGGAGTTCAACTACCGCATTGCCAGCAAGGACGCCGCGCACATCTTCGTGGGCGTGCAAATTGCGTCGCGCGCAGAGGGCGACAAGATCGCCGAGAACTTCCGCAAGCACGGATTCCCGACGCTGGACCTCTCGAACGACGAACTCGCCAAGCAGCACATCCGCTACATGGTGGGCGGGCGCTCGCCGCTCGCCGAGAACGAACTGCTGTATCGCTTTGAATTCCCCGAGCGGCCGGGCGCGCTGATGAAGTTCCTCTCGAGCATGAGCCCGAACTGGAACATCAGCCTGTTCCATTACCGGAACCAGGGGGCGGACTCGAGCAACATCCTCGTCGGCATCCAGGTGCCGAAGAACGAGAAGCGCGAGTTCAAGGCGTTCCTCGCCACGCTCGGCTATACCTATTGGGACGAGAGCGAAAACCCCGTCTACAGCCTGTTTTTGTGATGCACAACCAACCCGAACATTCGCCGCTGGGCAAGACCTCCGCTTACAAGACGGAATACGACCCGAGCCTGCTCTTTCCCATTCCGCGCCAGGGCAAGCGCGACGAGATCGGCCTGCCCGCCGGCACCGCCCTGCCCTTCTTTGGCGTAGACCTGTGGAACCTGTATGAGCTGTCTTGGCTGAACCTCAAGGGCAAGCCGCAGGTGGCGGTGGGCACGGTGATCGTGCCGGCGGATTCGCCCAACATCGTGGAATCGAAGTCGTTCAAGCTCTACCTGAACTCGTTCAACCAGACGAAGGTAGCTTCGCACGAAGCGCTGCAGCAGTTGATCCACCACGATCTGTCGGAGGCGTGCGGCGCGCCGGTGCAGGTGCGCATCGTGCCGCAGGAGGAGTTTGCGCGGCAGAAGATGGGTGAGCTCGACGGCCTGCTGCTTGATCGGCTGGACATCGAAACCGACATCTACCAGCCCGCTCCCGAACTGCTGCAGGCCGACGGGAACGAAAGCCCGGTGGAAGAAACGCTGGTCTCGCACCTGCTCAAGTCGAACTGCCTGGTGACGGGCCAGCCGGATTGGGGCAGCGTGCAGATCCGCTACGTGGGTGCGCCGATCAACCAGGAAGGGCTGCTCAAGTACCTGATCTCGTTCCGCGAGCACAACGAGTTCCACGAGCAATGCGTGGAACGCATCTTTACCGACATCCTGCGCCAGTGCCGGCCGGTCAAGCTGGCCGTGTATGCCCGCTATACGCGGCGCGGCGGGCTCGACATCAACCCGTTCCGCACGAACACCAATACGCCGTGGCCCGATAACCTGCGCAACGCACGTCAGTAAGCGCTGACGCTGCGCAAGACACGCCAGGCGCCTTCGGGCGCCTTTTTGTTGTCCGGGCGATCCGCCGAACGGGCGCGCCGGCCTCGTCCGTTTTGTGGACGCCGGCGCCCTATCGTTTCACGCCCGCTCGCCTATAGTGGTATCCGCATTCCGCCACCCGGGGGAAATCGTGAAGGGCCCATCCGCGTTTCGTGGACAGGGCGCTCTCGACGGGGACATCGCCATGAAGAACGCACCATGGGGGCCGCTTCACGCGGTTGCGTGCGCATGCCTGCTGCTATGCGGCAGGTCGGCACTTGCACAAGCCAACGGGCCGGTGGACGACAAGCCGCCCAGCCTGGAAGCGCTGCAGCGCGAGCTTGCCGATACGCAGGCGCGCCTGCAGGAGCTCAAGCGCTCGATCCAGCAGCAGGAAGCGCATCTGCGGCGCATGCGGCGCGCGCTCGGCATGAGCGAAGGCCGGCTCGACACCGTGCGCGGTGCCGGGGCACCGGGCGCGGCGGGCGATGTGTCGGAGATCGCGCAGACCGATCAGCCGGCGGCCACCCCCGTCGGCAAACCGCCGGAGCCTTCCGACCAGCCGCCGCGCATCGCGCAGATCTTCGACGAGCCAAGCGCCTTGACACCACCGGGCAAGGTGGTCGTCGAGCCGTCATTGCAGATGGCCTATTCGTCGTCGGACCGCGTGGCACTGGTGGGCTACACCATCATCCCGGCGCTGCTCATCGGGCTGATCGACGTACGACAAGTCAAGACGACCACGCTCACCGGTACGGTGGCCGTGCGCTATGGGCTCGCGCGACGCTGGGAACTGGAGGCGCGCGTGCCCTATGTCTACAGCACGAGCGACACCGTCAGCCGCGAGCTGTTCACCGGCACGGCGACGGATAATGCGTTCAGCTCGCACGGGCACGGCATCGGCGATGTGGAGCTGACCGCGCGCTACCAGCTCAATGCGGGCGGCGTCGACAAGCCGTTCTACATCGGCTGGCTGCGCTTCAAGACGCGCACCGGCAAGGATCCGTTCGACGTCACCACCGATTGCGTGACGCGCTGCGTGAGCAATACCACCGGCACCGGCCTGCCGCTGCAGCAGCCGACGGGCTCGGGGTTCTTCGCCGTACAGCCGGGGCTGACGTGGCTGTTCGCGACCGACCCCGCCGTGTTCTTCGGCAGCATCAGCTACCTGCACAACTTCGAGCGCAAGGATGTCAGCCTGAACCTCGTGGACGGCTCGAAGCAGTTCCTGGGCAACGTGAAGGCCGGCGACATCATCGGCCTGAACTTCGGCATGGGGCTGGCGCTGAACGAAAAGGCGTCGTTCTCCATCGGCTACGACCAGAGCATCATCGCGCCGACCAAGCAGAACGGCCAACGCGTGCCGGGCTCGGTGCGAACCATTCTCGGCACATTGCTGGTCGGCTATTCGTACCGGCTCTCGCCCAAGATGACGCTGAACCTGTCGGTGGGTGCTGGCCTCACGCGCGACACGCCGGACCTGACCGTCACGCTGCGTCTGCCGATCCAGTTCTAGCTCAGTGCAGCAGGGTGACGACGTTGGCCAGGGCACCCTGCAGTACGTTGGAGAGATTCAGCTGCCGGAACTGCGGCAGGCTGTTGACCGCTGCGTTGATCGTCGTCACGGCTTGCAACGTCTGGTTGTTCAGACTGTTCTGGATGACCGTGGCCGCTGCAGCCGCGCCGGCGCCCACATCGGGCGGCGCGACATTGTTCGGGCCGTTCTGCACGAGGTTGACCGTGTTGACCACCGAGGCCAGTTGCTGCGCCTGCGTGGCCGTCATGCGTGCCACGTCGGGGATGTTCACCGATGCGCTCGCCACCAGCTCGCCGTTGATGTAGACCGCGCGGTCGATGCCGAACGAGATGTGCAGCCCTGCAAGCGCGGGCACATCGAAGCCGCCGCGCATGTCGTCGAGCTTGTCTTCGGACACGGCGTGCCAGGCATGGACCGGGTTGTTGTCCATGCTGTCCATGCCGGCCGCACACGCATGCCCGGCCGCAGCCAGCGCAAGCCATCCTGCACATCCCGCAGCCCGCGCCACCTTGCCAAACCGCTTCATGATGCCCTCCTGCCCGACCAGCGAATGAGCACCCGCAAACGACGCTCAGAAGTCGGACGGACCATGCTTGGGAACGACGATGTTGCCCAGGCCGCTGCGGTCCATGCCTTCCTCCAGCGGCGCACGCGGTGCCACGCGCCAGTCCGATGAAGCGTTGAACGTCGCCCTCGCCTCGCGGTTGTGGACGACGAACAGCAAATGGTTGTCCCACATGCTCTCGAAGCTCGCACGCGGAATCGCACGCGTGCCCATGGCCGGATCGCCCACGAGCACGCGCCCTTCCTGCACGCCCTTGACCACCACGAAGTGGTGATAGCCGTTCTCGGTCAACAGCACGATGGCCGGCAAGTGGGCGTCCTTCAATGCATCCAGCGGCTGCTCGAAACCATCCGCCTCAAAGCCCAGAGAGGCCAGATAGCGTTTGATGTCGAGCAGCGAAAAGCCTTCTCGCCGGATCTTCTCCTGGTTGCCATGCTCGTACATGGCCTGGAACACGGTCTGCTCGCTCACGGGGTAGCCGTACTGATACGTGAGCAGCGTCGCCACCGCGGCCGACCCGCAACTGAAGTCGAAACGCTGATGCACGGTGCGCAGGTAGCGCGCGGCCTTCATGCTCGTCACCGGCACGGCATAGGTGCCGCCGCCCGTGCCGAGCATGTCGATCGCGCCCGCCCACGCGGGCCCGCACGCTAGCGCCATCAGCACCGCACCCAGCGTCTTGCGCATCATTCCGTCCTTCACAAGCTCAAGGCCGGAACTGCACGTTGACGATGGTGGCGTTCTGGATCAGCACGTTCGCTCCGCTGTTCTGGATGACCGTGGGGATCCCGCTGGCATTGGCAAACGAGCCGTCGCGCACGATGTTCGACCCCGTCGCCACGTTCACGGCGGCGTTGTCGCTGACGGTGCCCGACAGGCGTGCGTCATTGACGGTCTGGTAGAGATCCTGCGTGCCGCCGCGATAGCTGTCGAGCCGATCTGCGCCCACCGCATGACCGAACCCAGGCACCGACACGGCCGCGGCGACCGGGGGACGCGCCGCTTCCGTGTTGGCGACCTGCGCACCGTCTGCGATCGGCACATCGTCCGCTGCCATCGCTGCTGCCGCTGGCCACACTGCCAGGCCGCATGCCAGCCACCATGCCGCCCATCCTGCTGTGGTTCTTCTGTCGGATCGCATCGAGTGTCTCCTCTACGCTCCAACTGCGGGCCGGACCGCCGCTGCATTCCGGCCCCATCCACCGTCATGCGCGAAGCTTCATCGCTTGCGCCGCGGCACTTCCCCGCTCATGCCCGTACCGGGCTACTTGCCCACATTCAGGTTGGCCTGCACGTTGATGCTTTGCTGGATGAGGGAAGCGAAGCCGCTGTTCTGGTTCGCCACCATCACGCCTGCTGCAGACTGGCCGACGCTGGTCATGGCGTTAGACATGTTGAACGTGCCTGCGTCCACCATGACCGCACCGCCTGCGCCGCCCGTGCCACCGACCGCGCCATTGCCGACGCCGCCGTTGCCAACGCCGCCGGCACCGCCGGCCGCGCCGACTGCACCCACGGCGCCGTTGCCTGCCGTTGTCGACGCCGAGCCGTTGGTAGCGCTGCCGTTGGTGGCGCTGCCGCTGGCCCCACCCGTGCCTGCCACGTTGGTGGCTGCACCGCCGGCGGCGCCCGCACCGCCCGTGCTTGTGCCGGTGGCGCTGCTCGTGCCCGTGCCCGCACCCGCGGAGGCCGTGGCCGTGCCGCTGGTGGTGGCCCCGCCAGCCCCGCCTGCTCCGCCGGCCGATGCGCCGCCGCCGCCCGTGGCCGCGCCAGTGCCGCGATGGCGGTTCGCATCCCCACCGCTGGCGCTGGATGTGCCGCCCGCTCCGCCGCCACCGCCACCAGCTGCGCTGGTGCTGCCTGCTGCGCCGCCAAGCCCTGCGCCCAGGCTGGCAGACAGCGTGCCGGAGCTGCCGCCGTTACCGCCGCCACCGGCATCGCCAGCGGCATTGCCGCCATTGCCGCCGTTGCCCGCCACGGCACCGCCGTTGGTCGCGCTGCCGTGCGTGACGCTGCCCGAGCTGCCGCCCGCGCCACCGCTGCCGCCGGCGCCGCCCGCACCACCGCTGCCGCCGGCGCCCGTGCCGCCGTAGCCATATCCGCCACGCCCGCCGGCGCCGCCATTGGCCGACCCGCCATTGTTGGTAGCGACATTGCCGATGCCCGATACGCTGATGTTGGTCACGGCGCCGTCGAGCTTGGAGACGGCAATCGCCTTGCTGGTGTTGAAGGAGTTGGTGAACGTTGCCGTCGCCGTGCCGCCGTTGTTGGCAGCTGCGGTGCCGTAGCCGTCAGCGTTGGCCCAGCCGCTGTTGTCGCGGTTGCTGCCCTGGCTTTGGTTGTTGTGCTGATTCGAGTTGTCGGTTGCCGTGGTGGTTGTGGTGGTTGCCGTGCTCGTCGTCGTGTCTGTGCTGGTATTGGTTCTGGTGATGGTCGACGTGTTGGTCTGGGTCTTGTCGCCCGCGCCGGACGCCGTATTCCCGATGTCGGCCCATGCAACGCCAGAGACCCCCAATCCCATGGCGATCGCGGTGGCCAGTAAGGTCTTCTTCATAACGCACTCCATAAAGGTGAGAGGGACGGCGGGAAGCGCAGCCGCTCAGGCCGGTGCGCCTTGCCTGTGGGAAAAACATGACCCACCCCGGGGCGCCTCGTTTGCATAATCGGTGCCATCCTGGCGGCCGGCTCCACGTGCCCGTCCTAAGCGATTGAAAACGCGAAACATTCACCGGCCGCCCGCCCATGTGCCCGGGGCTTGGGGTGCAATGCTGTTGTGGCGGGTCACTTTTGGAGGTCCGCTTGCACCCGTTCGGTTTCAGCGCCGATACACCGCCGTGGCCCGCGCGCGATCACGGCATCCATGGGTTTGCGCGAAGAGGCAAGCCGCACGCGAGATTGGCGCGGCCACGGTGTCCGGGAGGGGCGATTCGGAAGGTGTTTCAGCGGTGATACATCGGCGCATCGTCGCTCACATTGCGTGAGCGACGGGGCACGGCCGCCCGGCCTCCGGTGGCGCACGTCGCGTGCGGTGGCACGCCGCGATGAGACGCACATCGCCCGCGCACAAGCTTGCGTTTCTGCTCGACTGCGAGCGCTTCCTATCGCGAAGACGCATGCGGCAAACGCGTCTCGGTTTCTACGCCGGGCGCCCAGGCGGGCGGAAAGCAACCGCGCGCGGCCAGCATCGTCATGACAGCGATGCGCCGCCGCGCGCGACCCGTTCGCATTTCAACCGCGAAACCGCAAGCCCGGTTCAGGCCGTGGCCGCCACCGTCAGCTTGAGCTCCTCGATCATGCGATCGCGCATGACGAACTTCTGCACCTTGCCCGTCACCGTCATCGGCATCTCGGTGACGAAGCGGATGTAGCGCGGGATCTTGTAATGCGCGATCTGCCCCTTGCAGAACTCGCGGATCTCGTCTTCCGTGGCCTGCTGGCCAGGCTTGAGCACGATCCACGCGCACACCTCTTCGCCGTACTTCGCATCGGGCACGCCGAATACATTGACGGCCTGCACCTTCGGATGGCGGAAGAGGAATTCCTCGATCTCGCGCGGGTAGACGTTCTCGCCACCGCGGATGAGCATGTCCTTCACGCGGCCGACGATGTTGCAGTAGCCCTCGGCATCGAACGTGGCGAGGTCGCCCGTGTGCATCCAGCCATCCTTGATCGATTCGGCCGTCTTGGCCTCGTCGTCCCAGTAGCCGAGCATGACCGAATAGCCCTTGGTACACAGCTCGCCCTTCTCGCCCACGGGCACCACGTTGCCCGCGCCATCCACCAGCTTGACCTGCAGATGCGGCTGGATGCGGCCGACGGTGGTCACGCGCTTGTCGAGCGGGTCGGTCACCGCGCTCTGGAACGACACGGGGCTCGTCTCCGTCATGCCGTAGGCGATCGTGACTTCGCGCAGGTTCATCTCCGAGACCACGCGCTTCATCACCTCGATCGGGCATGGGGAGCCCGCCATGATGCCGCCGCGCAGGCTCGATACATCGAACGTGCGAAAGTCCGGATGATCGAGCTGCGCGATGAACATGGTCGGCACGCCGTGCAGCTGCGTGCAGCGCTCGTCGGCCACGGTGCGCAGCGTGGCCAGCGGGTCGAACGCCTCTCCGGGGAACACCATGCAGGCGCCGGTGGCCGTGCACGTCAGCACCGACATCACCATGCCAAAGCAGTGATACAGCGGCACGGGAATGCACAGCCGGTCGCCCTCGCGCAGGTTCATCGCCATGGCAACGAAGCGCGCGTTGTTGACGACGTTCACGTGCGTGAGCGTGGCCCCCTTGGGCGCGCCCGTCGTGCCGCTGGTGAACTGGATGTTGATGGCGTCGTCCGGCGACAGCGCATTCGTGATCGCATCCAGCGCATCAACGGATACGTTTTTGCCGCGCGCGATGACGTCGGCAAAGTTGATCATGCCGGGTGTGCTGGCCTCGCCCATCCGGATGACCCAGCGCAGGGCAGGCAGCTTGGCTGATTGCAGTGCACCAGGCTGCGCGGTAGCCAGCTCGGGCGCCAGCGTCTGGAGCATCTCCAGGTAGCGCGACGTCTTGAACGCCTCCGCCGCCACGATCGCCTTGCAGCCGACCTTGTTCAGTGCGTATTCCAGCTCCGACAAGCGATACGCCGGATTGATGTTGACGAGGATGAGGCCCAGGCGCGCCGTCGCAAACTGCGTGAGCACCCACTCGACGCGATTCGGCGACCAGATGCCGATGCGGTCTCCGGGCTGCAAGCCAAGCGCATGCAGGCCCGCGGCCAGCGCATCGACCTGCTCCGCAAACGCGCGCCACGTCCAGCGCACGCCCTGCTCGCGAAACACGACGGCCTCCGCGTCCGGATGGCGCCGCACCGTGTCGGCCAGCAGCGCCGACACCGTCACGTGCGCCAGCGGCACCGACGTATCGCCCACCACGTACGACACACCGCCGCGCGGTCGGGAGTCAATACCTTCACCTGCCATGAATGTCTCCTGCGATCAATTGGGCCTTGTGGGCCTCGCTCGTTATGAATGGCTGTTCGTGCAGCGTTGCATGGAATTTGACGCAGCTTGACGCATTTGGCAATCCGCCCGCAGGGCGAACAATACGGCGGAACGATTGCTGCACCGCAGCAGCAAAAATCCGTGCCTGTTTGCATCAACGCGCTACCATGCCGGCCTGACTTTTGCGCTTTTTTTTTTCCGTACGTAGGGTTGACGATGATCGTTGTAGTGATGGGTGTTTCGGGCTGCGGCAAATCCACGGTGGGCCAGAAGATTGCCGAGCGGCTCGGCTGCGCGTTCCGTGACGGCGATGAATTCCACAGCGACGCCAACCGCGCCAAGATGCACGCCGGCATCCCGCTCAACGACGACGATCGCAAGCCCTGGCTCGAAGCCATCCGCGCGTACATGGACGAAACGACCAGCGGCGGCCGGTCGCTCGTGGTGGCATGCTCGGCGCTCAAGCAGCGCTACCGCGATGTGCTGCGCGGCCCCGCGGGCAATGCCGAATTCGTCTATCTGAAGGGGAGCTTCGAGCTGCTGCAAAGCCGGCTCGCCGCCCGCAAGGACCACTTCTTCAACCCGAGCCTGCTGCGCAGCCAGTTCGATGCGCTGGAAGAGCCGACCGACGCCATCGTCGTCGACATCGCGCTGCCGCCGGACGTGATCGTCGAGCAGGCCGTCGTGCAGTTGCAGGCGCGCGCCGCGCACCGGCCCGCGGCCTGACTGTCACCGCGACATTTCGCCCGGCACGTGCTGCAGCACGGCCTGCACCTCGCCGTTGCATACGCTGCTCATGCGTGCCTCTTCGCGCGGCGTGTCGATCTGTTCGTGCGCCTGCAGCCCCAGTTCGATGAGCGATTGCGCGCGCGGCAGCCAATGGCGCGTGAGCGCCGCCTCCAGATCAGCCGCAATGCGATCCGGGTTGCCAAAGTACAGGCGTCCGCCATATTCGCTCTCGATCTCCTGCCGGATCGTCTCGGCCGCGCGCGGCAGCACGGCGCGGTTGACGGCCACGTGGCGCAGTTCATGCGCGCGGACGGCGTCGTGAGCGCAGCTACCCGGTGCGAATTCACGGGCCACCGCCACCCGAAAATCACTGAGGATCAACTCCACATCCACCGACGGGCGCAGGCAGGTGGTGCGCGGCTGCGTGGGAATGTCCATGTAGCGGCTGGTGACTGAAAACCGCGCGGAGAGGGTCGCATACGTCTTGCCGAGCACGCGCGCGGCGCGATCGTACGGCGGTGCCTCGGCGGTGAGCTGATCGACCGAGCGGTCGTTGGAGAACGACAGCGGCGTTTCGCGGGTCCGCACGTTCACGTGCATGGGCCCGAGCGCGCTGTCGCAGGCCTTGAGCCAATGCGCCTTGTTGGCGGCGGGTGCGGGCGCACCGGTCGCGGCGGCCACACTCTCGATCGGGGCGAAGCGCACGTCGGCAAGATGCGTGCGATGCATGCGGCTCCAATGCCACGCGCCTGTCACCGCGGCCAGCACCAAACCCAGGATCACCACCCGACGCATTTCGATTCCCCGTTTGTGTATCCGGGGCGACCGATGCATTGGCGTTCCGGATCATGCCGGTGTCGATCGGGCCCGTTCTGCGCGGGCCCTCACCAGCTGCCGGATCTGCTCGCCCGATTGCCTCAGTGCGATGCGCGCTTCCGGTAAGAAAGGATAGAAGATCGGCCACACGTGCGGAAGCCGGCGCCCCATCTTCACCGAAACGGATACCCCAGCGGCACGCGCGCGCTCGGCCATTCGGAGGGTGTCGTCGCGCAGCACTTCGGTGTCGCTGACATAGCAGTGCAGCGGCGGCAGGCCGGTGAAGTCGGCATACAGCGGCGAGGCCAGCGGATGGTCCGCCGGCGCGCCCGAATCGCCCAGGTACAGCGCAGCGCCGTGGGCCATCCAGGCGCCGCGGAACATCACGTCCGATTCATCGTTGTCGATCAGGCTTTGCCCGGTGGCGGCCAGGTCTGTCCACGGCGAGTAGAGGATCGCTCCGGCGGGCAATGGATCCGCAGCGTCACGCAGCGCCACCAGCAGTGCGAGCGCCAGGCCACCGCCTGCGGAATCCCCGGCGACAACGACGCGGGCCGGTGCCACGCCCTGCGCGAGCAGCGTCCGGTACGTGAGCAGCGCGTCCTCCACCGGCGCGGGAAACGGATGCTCCGGGGCCAGGCGATAGTCGGGCACGCACACGCGCGCCCGCGCATGCGTAGCCAGGCCGATGGTGATGGGCCGATGCGTGCGTGGGCTGCAGAAAAAATAGCCGCCGCCGTGCAGGTACAGCACCACGGGGGCGTCGCCGTGCAGGCTCGCGTCTGCCGGTTCGATCCACTCGCCGGTGAGCCCGCTGTTGGCCGGCACGATGCGCCAGTCCGCCGGCAGCCGTACCGGCCGCGGCATCGTGCGCTTCTCGGCGTTCAGGCGCGTGGCGATCGGGTCGAAGGGCTCCCGCTCGGTCGGCTTCTTGACCTGATTGCGCACCATCCACGAGACGACCCAGTTCTGCCAGCTCATCCGGCGACCCTCCGCTCGAAAGCCCCAGCGTAAGGGCACGGACAGTCTTGGGCAACCTGCCGTTTCCATCCACCGGCCGCTTGGCAAACAATCTACAAATTTATATAGTGTCCGGAATCTCCGCTCATGTCTTCCCTTCTTCTTCTCATGTCGATGGATTTCGCGCATTTCACGCCGGGTACGGCACTGGCGGGCGGTCTGCTCATCGGGCTGGCGGCAGCCGTGCTGGTCCTGTCCATGGGCCGCATCGCCGGCATCAGCGGCATCCTCGGCGGGCTGCTGCAGCGCCCGTGTGGCGACGCTGCATGGCGTGTCGCCTTCCTGGGGGGGCTGGTCGGCGCGCCGATCCTCGCTGGGGCCCTTGGCCACGCGGTGGTGCCCGACATCACCGCCGGCTGGGGCGAAGTCCTCATCGCGGGGTTCCTGGTGGGCATCGGCACCCGCTATGCGGGCGGCTGCACGAGCGGCCACGGCGTGTGCGGGCTTTCGCGCGGCTCGGTGCGCTCGCTGGTCGCGACGCTCACGTTCATGGCCGCGGGCGTTGTCACGGTGTTCGTGACACGCCACGCGATGGGAGGCTGAAATGGCCGTTCTGATTGCGCTGGTGGCCGGGCTGCTGTTTGGCGCGGGGCTGATTGTCTCGGGCATGGCCAATCCGGCCAAGGTGCTCGGTTTTCTCGATCTGGCGGGCAGCTGGGATCCGTCGCTGGCCTTCGTGATGGCGGGCGCGATTGCGGTGGGCGTGGTCGCCTTCTTCATGGCGCGGCGACGCGCTCGCACGTGGCTCGGCACCGCGATTCAATGGCCGGCTGCGACCGGCGTGTCCGCACGGCTGGTGCTGGGCAGCGCCGTCTTCGGCATCGGATGGGGCCTGGCGGGATTCTGTCCCGGCCCGGCCCTGGTGGCGTTGGGCGCGGGCGTGCCAAAGGCCGGCGGCTTTGTCGCCGCGATGCTGGCAGGCATGGCCGCCTTCAGCTGGCTGGAGCACCGGCGCTGACCGGCCGTTCTTTCTTACAACATCCACATCACCTCACAGGGGGCAGCATGATCTTTCGCACCGTGGGCGCCGCGTTGGCGCTCGCCGTCAGCGCATCAGCCATCGCACAGGGCGCGGCCACACTCGCCGTGCCGGACGAAGCCACCATTCCCGCCGGCCCGATGGGCGACGCCATCAAGCGCGGCAGGCTCATTCTCACCGATACCAAGCGCCAGTTGCCGGGCAACGTGGGCAATGGCCTGAACTGCACGAGCTGCCACCTCAACGGCGGCACGGTGCCGTACGCATCGCCGTGGGTCGGGCTGACCGGCGCGTTTCCGGAATACCGGTCGCGCAGCGGCAAGGTGATCTCGCTGCAGGAGCGCGTCAACGATTGCTTCCAGCGCTCCATGAACGGCAAGGCACTGGCGTTTGACGGTGAAGAGATGAACGCCATCCTCGCGTACATGAAATGGCTTTCCAGCGGCGTGCCGACCGGCACGAACGTGACCGGGCGCGGCTTCGAGAAGATCGATACCGCGCTCAAGCCCGACCGCGAGCACGGCAAAGCGATCTACGCCCAACGCTGCGCCGCATGCCATGGCGCGGACGGCCAGGGGCTGCCGAACCCGCAGGGCGGATACGCCATGCCGCCACTGTGGGGCAAGGATGCCTTCAACGTGGGCGCAGGCATGGCCCGCACGTATACCGCCGCGGCATTCGTCAAGCACAACATGCCGCTGGGCCAGGGCGGTACGCTGACGGCGCAGGAGGCGGTGGACGTTGCCGCGTTCTTTACGCACCAGCCCCGCCCCGACTTTGCGGCACGCACGAAGGATTGGCCCAAGGGCGATCGGCCCAAGGACGCCCGCTGAGACAACGCGTGCCGAAAAAAAAAGCCTGCAGCGGTTGCGCTGCAGGCTTTTTGCTTTGGCACTTCAGGGCGCTGTGCGCCTCTTCTGCGTGAGTCCCCGTTTTGGATCAGTTGACCTTGAGCTGGCCGCCGCGGCCCAGGCCGCCCTTCACGTCTTGCGCCTTGTAGTTGCGCAACGCCACGACCATCTTGTTCCATGCGTCAATGAAGGCGACCACCGTGGCCTTGCCTTCCGGCGTTGAAGAGAAGCCGGCCAGGCCACCGCCCACGCCGCCGCCCAGGCCGGCCAGCACAGCGCCGTAGTTGGTGGCGGTGGAGCTGCCCTCGGCTGCCGCGATCTGCACGGCCGAGCGGACGTCGAACAGCGTCAGCGTCACCACGGACGCCTTGGACTTGACGCTGCCGGCCAGCGCGGCGATGGCGCTGTTGCCCAGCAACCCGCCCACGGCACCGGCCACGCCGCCGATCGGTGAATCGTTGATGATGATCTGCGGCTCCATGTAGTAGTCGGCCGCCACGCGCTGGCCCTTGTGCTGCTTCGAACCGGCGCGGTACTCGCCGGAGTTGCGCTGCAGATCGGTGATGCGCGACAGGCGTGCGTCGGTCTTCTGGTTGCCGATCGACGTGATCACAAAGCAGTTCGACTGCTGCACGGCCATGCGCAGCAGGGGGTCGATGGTGGTGACCTTGGTGGCGCTGCCGAACTGGCCGTACCAGTCGGCGTTGCGGCCGTCGTCCATGGCAATGGTGCCCAGCGGCGAAGCGCAGCGCTCCAGCGTCGGGTCGGCGCCCACGCTGGAGCCGCCGGCTGCCGCACCGGTCACGCCGGCGTTCTGGCCGCCCGGGCTGACGATGCCGCCGCCCGCGCACGCCGCGAGGGAAGCGCTGAGGAGGGCCGCTCCCGCAAGCTTGGCGGTGCGGCTGAAAAGGTTGGTCTTCATGTTGTTGGATGGCTCAGATTGCGTCGATGTTCGGCTTATGCGTCCTACGACTCAATAAGCCCCCCTTGGTTGGGCGCGCGGTGTGCGGACTGGCTTTCTCCCTTTTCCGCCGTTCGCCCGAAAAACGCTGTGAAGCAAATGGCCTGGTGGGTCAATACCAATACCAGGTGGTCTGGCGCCAGACGCCCAGATACGGATAGCCGGAATACCAATAGCCGTAATACGTATTGCGCCATTGCGAGCGCCATTTGAAATCGTCTTCGTCGGACTTCCTGGCGGAGCGCGCTTCTTCAAGCAGCTTCTTCGACTCCTTGTCGCCGCGGCTGACGGCGATCGACAGCCATTTCTCGGCCTCGCGCGGGTCGGAGCCCATCTCTTCCAGCCCGAACAGGTAGAACGCGCCCAGGGCCTTCTGCGCCTGCAGGTTGCCGCGCTCGGCGGCCTCGCGCATCCAGTTCAGCGCCTGGTAGCTGTCCTGACGCACGCCATCGCCCCGGAAGTAGCGCAGGCCGAGATCGTAGGCAGCCTTGGGCTCGCGCTTGGCGGCGTCCTTCAGGGCTGCGATCCGGGGGTCTTCAGGAACCTCGTCCTTGGCGTCGAACGACACCTGGTCTTTCGGGCGATCGGCGCATCCGCGGCTGTCGCAGACCCGTACGGTCGAGCTGGGCGGCGGAGTTTGGGCACAAGCGGCCAGCGCCAATACAACGCCAAGTGCAAGCCATTGATAACGCATGCGACAGCCCCTCGGATGTTGTCCAAGCCGTTTCAGAATCGATTGGAAACGGCTGCATTTTTGTTGTGGTCGACCGGGTGAGATGCCATGGCGCACGCTCGTTCCCCGCCCCCGCAGCACACATGGTGTGCAATTGATATAGATCGTTCTACTTTAGCGGGAACGCGTGGGTGGTGTGTTATTAAAGCGTAACGTTTGCGCGAGCAACAACACACTGGGAACCCGTGGCGGGCCAGGTCGGGGCGTGGGCGCGGTGCTAAGATGCCGCCCAGCAATCAGGAGAAGTGGGAATGCGCGCAAGCAAGCGCCAGCAGGTCGTGGACAAGGCCAGTGAGCTTTTTTCCAGGCACGGCTTTCATCCCGTGGGCGTCGACTGGATCATCGACGAGTCCGGCGTTGCC
The DNA here is from genome assembly GCF_001683835.1 of Ralstonia sp. RL. Lineage (NCBI taxonomy): Bacteria > Pseudomonadati > Pseudomonadota > Betaproteobacteria > Burkholderiales > Burkholderiaceae > Ralstonia > Ralstonia sp. RL. Next base: position 19,641 of record NZ_LWRX01000174.1, read on the forward strand.
CGCATGACGCTCTACCGGCACTTTGCCGGCAAGGAAGACCTCATCCGCGAAGTCCTGGAGCAGCGCTACACCTTCATCATGCAAAGCATGGCCGACAAGCTCGGCCCCCTGCCCGACGCCACCGCCCGCCTCAAGGGCATCTTCGACTGGTACGAGACGTGGTTCCGCAGCCCCGAATTCGCGGGCTGCCTGTTCGAGCGCGCGCTGGCCGAGTTTGGCGCGACCTGCCCGCGGGTGACCGACGTGGCGGTCCGCTACCGCGACGATCTGCTCGCCATGATCGAGACGCTGCTCAAAGACGTGGTGCCGGCCGCTGCGGCACGCCAGCTTGCCGGGGTGTACGTGATGCTGCTTTCCGGCGCCACGGCCGACGCCCGGGCGATTGGCGATCCATCTGCGGCTTCACGGGCCTGGGAGGCGGCGCGGGCGCTGCTGGAGCAGGCGCGGGCGACCGCGCCTGCGTAGACACGGCGCAGCTACCAGCCGCGCTGCAGCCGGCGCGCGATCATCGACGGCAGCCGCACCAGCCCTTCGGCGAGCAATCGCAGGTGCATCCCCACGAGCAGGACGTTGTCGCGCAGATAGCGGAAATGTGACACCCCGCCCTCGTCCGCCCGGAAGTACCGCACAGGGGCATCGAGCCGGATCGGCCGCACGCCGGCCCAGCACAGGCGCACCGCCGCTTCCGGATCAAAGTCGAAACCGCGCATCGACGCATGCCGGCGCATGATCGCCGCCAGCGGCGCAATGGGGTACACGCGAAAGCCGAAGAGCGTATCGCCAATACCCGCCCACAGCGTTTCGATGTCTGCGCAGCCGTTGGACAGGCGCCGGCCCTGCACGCGAATCTGCGGCGCGCTCGAATCGAACAGCGGCTGCCCCAGCACCATCGCGTCCGGCGCCGCGCATGAAGCCTGCATGAAGGCGGGGATGAGGTCGGTGGGGTGCTGGCCATCGGCGTCCATGGTCAGCACGTGGGTGAAGCCCTGCGCGGCAGCGGCTTCCAGTCCCGCCAGGATCGCCACGCCCTTGCCGCGATTGCGCGGCAGCACGATCACGTGCAGCCCCGGATCGCGCTCAGCCATGGCCCGCAGCCGCTCGGTGCTGCCGTCGGTACTGCCGTCGTCCACCACCCACACGGGGTTCCACTGCGCGCGGGCGGCGCGCACGGCGTCATCGACCTTGCGGCCGGGGTTGTAGCTCGGAATGAGGACGAGATGCGTCGAAGAGGCGCCGGTCATCGGCATGGCGTCGGTCCGGCGGGACGTCCGGTGCTGGGATCAGCGCGTACGGTGCGCGGCAACGTAGGCCGCGAGGGCCCCGAGCGACGCGAAGATCTTCTTGTTCTCCGGATCGCCCGAACGCAGTTCGAAGCCGTACTTCTTGGAGATCAGCAACGCAATTTCGAGGATGTCGATGGAGTCGAGCCCAAACCCTTCGCCATACAGCGGCGTATCGGCCGTGAGGGAATCGAGTTGGATGTCTTCGAGGTTCAGTTCGCCGATCATCAGCACGGCGAGCTCTTTTTCCAGATCGTTCATCGGTCTTGCATGCACAGGCAGCCTGCAGCGGGGAATGCGGCCAGAAACAACGTCGTTCTCCTCGCCCGAAGCCCTGTCTTGCCCCGCCTGTGAAAGGGGGTCGTTTAAGCTAGGCGGATTCTAGACGAAGGGTCACACCGCGTATAGCCGCAAACCGTGACAAGACCTCATGCCGGCGCGCTCCGCGCCATGTGACGCAAACGATTCAGCCGCCGTCGTGGCGCCATCCGACGGGCCCCGCATGCCGCCCCGGACGGGACGGCCGCGTACATCCGGTTACAAACACACCGCCGCCGGGCCGGGCAACCGCGCCGCGCGGCCCTAGAATGTGCCGCCCGACCATGCCAGCGCGGTGCCTATGATGAACCTGTCCCCTTCCACACGACGATGCCCTGTCCTGCCATGAGCCGACTGCTCCGCCTTGCACACGGCACCGCGGGCCTGGCGGCCGTCGTCGCATACCAGGTCGGTGCGCACCATGCGGTCGCGACGCCTGGCGCGCATGGCCTGGGCCTGGCGATGGCGCTGGTGCCGCCGCTGGCCATTGCCCTGCTGGCCGCCGCGCGCTCTGTGCAGCGCGCGTGGCTGGTGCCGCTGTGGCTCGTGCTCTGCGGCGCGCTTTGGACGATGCGCGAGCCGCTGGCACGCCATTTCGACTGGGGCCTGTACCTGGAGCACGCGACCTTCAACCTGATGATGGCCTATCTCTTCGGCCGGACGCTGCAGGCTGGGCGCGAACCGCTGTGCACGCAATTCGCGCGCATCGTGCACGGTACGCTCACGCCACGCATCGCTTGGTATTCGCGGCAGGTCACGTGGGCGTGGACGCTCTTCTTCGTGGCGACGGCCGCCACGTCCACGGCGCTGTTTGCCCTGGCATCCACCGTCACGTGGTCAACGTTCGCGAACTACGTGTCGCTGCCGCTGGTCGGCGCGATGTTCGTGGTGGAATACCTCTGCCGGCGCATCGTGCTGCGCGACGCGCCGCGCTCCAACCTGTTCGACGCCGTGCGCGCCTACCGCCAATCCGCGCACGGTGCCACGGGCCGCCCCCGCTGAGTCGCGAATCGCCCCGGAATGTCCTGCATGCCCACCTACCCGCTCGTCTCGCATCGCTCGCTGGATGACACGATCGCATGGCGCGACGGCACGCCCGTGCCCGTGCGCACATTCGTGGCCGATGTGACCGCGCTGGCGGCAAGACTGCCTGCGGGCGCCCACGTATTCAACGCGTGCACCGACCGCTACCGGTTCGCCGTGGGCGTCTGCGCGACGCTGGTGGCCCGCAAGGTCAGCCTGCTGCCGCCCATGCAGACCGCGCAGATGGTGCGCCAGCTCGCGGCGTTCGCGCCGGATGTCTTCTGCCTGTATGACACCGAGGACTGCCCCGTCGCACTGCCGGGCTTGCGCTATCCCGACGATCTGGCCGCGGATGCGCCGGCCGCTGCCGTGCCGCAGATCGAGGCGTCGCGGCCGGTGGCGGTGCTCTTTACTTCCGGCTCCACCGGCACGCCCGTGCCGCATCGCAAGACCTGGGGCGCCCTCGTGCAATGCATGCACACCGCCGCGGCGCGGCTTGGGCTCGATGACGGACGCCCCGTCACGCTGGTCGGCACAGTGCCGCCGCAGCACATGTACGGGTTCGAGATGACGGTACTGCTGGCGCTGCAGGCCGGCCTCGCATTCAGCAGCCGACAGCCGTTCTATCCGGCGGACATCCGCGAGACGCTCGACGCCGTGCCGCAGCCGCGCGTGCTGGTGACGTCGCCGGTGCACCTGCGTGCGCTGCTGGCATCGGAGCCGACACTGCCTTGCGCATCGCTCGTGCTGTCGGCCACGGCGCCGTTGTCGGAAGCGCTCGCACGGGAGGCAGAGTCGCGCCTCGCGGCACCGCTCATCGAGATTTACGGCAGCACCGAAACCGGCCAGATCGCGAGTCGCCGCAGCGCCAACGAAACCGCATGGCACTTGTATCCGGACGTGCGCATGCAGGCGCGTCCCGACACCGCGGGTGACGAGGGCCCGACCATATGGGTCAGCGGCGGCCACGTGCAGACGCCGGTGCCGATGGGCGACGCCATTGAGCTTCTGGACGACACGCGTTTCCACCTGCACGGACGCAAGGCCGATCTCATCAACATTGCGGGCAAGCGCTCTTCGTTGGCGTATCTGAACCATCAGCTCACGTCGATCCCGGGCGTGGTGGACGGCGTGTTCTTCATGCCCGACGCCGCCCCGGCGGCCCCACACGCGCACGGCGGCACGGCGGTCACGCGTCTGGTGGCGCTGGTGGTCGCGCCAGAGCTGGCGGCGGCGGACGTGCTGCGCGCGCTGCACGAGCGCGTCGATGCCGCGTTCTTGCCGCGCCCCCTGCTGCTGGTCGACGCGCTGCCGCGCAACGAGACCGGCAAACTCCAGCGCGACGTCCTCGCGGCGCTGGTGGCACGGCATGCGTCGCGCCCGCCTCGGCAGACCGTCCTGCGGTTCACGATTCCGGCCGGCCACCCCGCCCTGCCTGGCCATTTTCCCGGGCACCCGATCGTGCCCGGCGTGGTGCTGCTCGATCGCGCCATCGGGCTCATCGGTGCGGCGCTCGGCCGCTCGCTCGATGCCTGCCGCATCCGTTCGGCCAAGTTCCTGAGCCCCGCAGAGCCGGAAGACGCGCTCGACGTGACGTTTGACACCACGGCCGGCGGCGCAATCGTCTTCACGATCCGCACGGGCGAGCGCGACGTCGCCAGCGGTGTGCTGAGCGTGCAGGAGGGCGTGACGGCATGAAGCGCCCCGAATGGGCAGAGCGCCCGGAACGCAGCAACGCGCTGCTGCTGCGCGTGATGACGTGGCTGTCGCTGCGGCTGGGGCGACGGCTGGGGCGCGCCCTGCTGCGCCTGATCGCCGCGTACTTCGTGCTGTGTTCGCCGTCGGCATGCCGGGCTTCGCGCGACTACCTGCGGCGCACGCTCGGCCGGCGTGCCGGGGTGCGCGACGTGTTCCGCCACATGTTCACGTTCGCTACGACGATCCACGACCGCATCTACCTGATCGCGGGGCGCTTCGATCTCTTCGACATCGGGTTGCAGGGGCAAGAGCACGTGCATGCCGTGCTCGCGCAAGGCCGGGGCGCCTTTCTGCTCGGCGCGCACCTCGGCAGCTTCGAGGTCGTGCGCGCGCTGGGCCGCTCAGTACCGGACCTGCGTGTGGCCGTCGCCATGTACGAAGACAACGCGCGCAACATCAACGCCGCCATTGCCGCCATCAACCCCGCGGCGGCGCCCGACGTCATTCCGCTGGGGCGGGTCGACGCCATGCTGCAGGTGCGCGAGGCGCTCGACGACAACCGGCTCGTTGGCATGCTGGCCGACCGCACGCTGCTGCGCGATGCCGGCCCGTCGGTGCGGCGCATGGCGTTTTTGGGCAGCCCGGCGGGGTTTCCGCTGGGGCCGCTGCACATGGCCGCCATGCTGAGGCGGCCGGTGCTGTTCATGACAGGGCTGCACCTGGGCGGCAACCGCTACGCCGTCCACTTTGACCGGCTGGCCGACTTCACCGACATCCGTCGCGAGGAACGCGCCGCCGCCGTCGAGGCAGCGCTGGCGCGCTATGTCGAGCGCGTCGAGCGCTATTGCCGCATCGCGCCGTACAACTGGTTCAATTTCTTCGATTTCTGGCACGATGCCGGCGCCGCCCCCGCACCCGCCGGCACCGCGGCCAAGCGACAGACCACCCAGACACCATGACCGCAACGCGCCCATTTCGTCTCTACCGCGCCGTCCTCACGCTGCTCGCTGCCTGCATGCTGGCCGGCGCCGCGCACGCCGATACCGCATGGACGCTCGACCGCCTGATGTCCACCCTTGCGCGCAACACGTCCGGGCGCGCCAGCTTTATCGAGACCAAGACGCTGTCGATCGCGGCCGAGCCGATCGTGTCGTCGGGCGAGCTGGTGTTCGTCGCGCCGGACCATCTGGAAAAGCACACGCTGCGGCCCAAGCCGGAGCACATGGTCATCGACGGTGACAAGCTGACCGTGGAGCGCAACCAGCGCAGGTTCACCGTGCCGCTTTCGCAGTATCCGGAGCTCAACGCCTTCATCGACAGCATCCGCGCGACGCTGGCCGGCAACCGCTACGCGCTCGAAGCGATCTACCAGGTTGCCATTGCGGGCCGCGGCGACGACTGGACGCTCACCCTCACGCCCATCGACGCGCGCATGCAGAAAGTCGTCAGTTCGATCACGCTCGAGGGCACGGGCGACGCGATGCGCAGCGTCACCCTCCGCCAGGCCGACGGCGACCATTCGGTGATGCGGCTGCAGCGCATCGCCGGTACCGCCCGGCGCCCATAGAGGCAGCCGCATGGAACGCTTGCACGCCCTGCGCCGGCCCGCGGTGCTGCTCTGGCTGACCGGCCTGGCGCTGTGCGCGATCGTGGTGTCGCGCGCGCAGTTCACGGCCGACCTGTCTGCGTTCCTGCCGCGCTCCCCAAGCGCCGAGCAGCGCGTGCTGGTGGACCAGCTGCGCGAGGGGCTGGTGTCACGGCTCATCCTCGTCGGCATTGAAGGCAGCGATGCGGCCACGCGCGCGACGCTCTCACGCAAGCTCGCGGCGACGCTGCGCGCCGACCCGCAGTTCCATGCCGTCAACAACGGCGAGCCCGTGAACGAGGCGCGCGACCGGCAGTTCATCTTCGAGCACCGCTACGTGCTCAGCCCCGCCGTGACGCCGCAGCGCTTCTCTGCCGAGGGCCTGCACGCCGCACTGGCCGAGAGCCTGGACCTGCTGAGTTCGTCTGCCGGGCTCGTCGCCAAGCACCTGCTGCCGCACGACCCGACGGGCGAGGTGGCCGCGCTCGTCAGCCAGCTCAACACCACCGCGCTGCCGTCGTCGATGCACGGCGTGTGGGCGGCGCGCGACGGGCAGCGCGCCGTGCTTGTCGTGCAGACGGCTGCCGCGGGCTCCGACACCGACGCCCAGGCCCGCGCCATGGATGCCGTGCGCCGCGCCTTCGATGCCGCCTCGCACAGCACGCCCAATGCGGCATCGGCCCGGCTGCTGATGACCGGCCCGGGCGTCTTCTCCGTGGAGACACGCAACGCAATCCGGCATGACGTGGAGCGGCTCTCGACGCTGAGCCTGGTGCTGGTCGTGGCGCTGCTGCTGACGGTGTACCGCTCGCCGCGCACGGTAGTGCTGGGGCTGCTGCCGGTGCTCTCGGGCGTGGCCGCAGGGGTGGCGGGGGTCAGCCTGGCATTCGGCGCGGTGCACGGGCTCACGCTCGGCTTTGGCACCACGCTCATCGGCGAGGCGGTGGACTACTCGGTCTATCTGTTCGTGCAGTCCGCCCGCGCGCGCGGCACCAGCCCGCGTGACAGCCTGCGGGCGTGGGTGGCCGCGTACTGGCCGACCATCCGCCTGGGCGTGCTGACCTCGGTGTGCGGCTTTGCGTCGATGCTGTTTTCTGGCTTTCCCGGCTTGGTGCAACTCGGGCTGTATTCGATCGTGGGACTCGTGACGGCGGCGCTCATCACGCGTTTTGTGCTGCCGCATCTGTACAGCGGGCACGTGGAGATCCGCGATGTGTCGCGCCTGGGCGGATGGCTTGCACGCGCGGCCGGTACGGCTTGTCGGCTGCGCTGGCTGCTGGCCTTGGTACTCGCGGGCTCGCTCGCCGTCCTGGCGCTGCATCGCGATGGCCTGTGGAGCCGCGAGCTGGCCGCATTGAGCCCCGTGCCCGCCAGCAGCCAGGCACTCGACGCGAGCCTGCGCGCAGACGTCGGGGCGCCGGACGTGCGCTATCTGGTGGTGATTCCCGGCGCAACGGAGCAGGCCGCGCTGGAAGGCGCCGAGAGGATCGCCGCGCAGCTGCAGCCGCTGGTGGACCGTGGCGTGCTCGCCGGCTTCGAGAACCCCGCGCGCTATCTGCCGAGCGACGCGACGCAGCGTGCGCGCCTGGCCAGCCTGCCGAGCGCCGACGCGCTGACCGCACGCATGCGCGCTGCCGTCGAAGGCCAGGCGATCCGCGTCAAGCCCGAGCGCTTCGCGCCGTTCATCGCCGACGTCACGGCTGCCCGCACCCAGCCGCTGCTGCGGCGTGCCGATCTGAACGGCACATCGATGGCGTTGGCTGTCGATGCGCTGCTGACCGAACGTGCCGGCCAGTGGAGCGCCATGCTGCCGCTGCGTGCACCGGCAGGCGCAAAGGCGGCATCCCACCAGCCGAGCCTGGATGCCGAGCCCGTCCGCGCCGCCGTGGCGCGTGCGGGCGTGTCCGGTGCCCTGTTCGTCGATCTGAAGGCCGAGGCGGACCGCCTCTACGTCGACTACGTGCATGAGGACATCCGCCTGTCGCTCGCCGGTTTTGCGGTGATTGCCGTGCTGCTGCTTGTGGCGCTGCGCTCGGCACGGCGCGCTGTGCATGCACTGGCCCCGCTCGTCGGCTCGGTGCTGGTGGTGGCGGCCGGCTTTGCGCTGGCCGGCGTGCAGCTCACGATCCTGCATCTGGTCGGCATGCTGCTGATCGTAGCGGTCGGATCGAACTATGCGCTGTTCTTCAGCCAGCGTGCGGGCACGGCCGAGCAGCACATCGGCACGCAGACGCTCGTGTCGCTGCTGGTGGCCAATCTCGCAACGGTGGCCGGCTTTGGGCTGCTGGCCTTCTCGCACGTGCCGCTGCTCAGCACATTCGGCCTGACCGTTGGCCCCGGTGCCATGCTCGCGCTGGTGTTTGCTGCCATCCTCGCGCCCCGCCAATGCTCAGACCCCGCCACGCCATGAACGCGTCGTCTGCTTCGATAGCCGTTGCGGCACGCCGCTGGAAGCCGACGCCGCTCATCAGCGGCGCGCTGGCGGTGCATGCCGGCGCCGCGCTCGCTGCGGTGGCCGCGCCCGCTGCATGGCCGTGGGCGGGGGGCAGCGTCATCGCATCGCATCTGGTGCTGATGGCCGCCGGCCTGTGGCCTCGCAGCACGTGGCTCGGCCCGAACTGGACGAGGCTGCCCGAAACGGCCGGCGCGCAGATCGCACTGACCATCGACGACGGCCCCGATCCGGAAGTCACGCCGCGCGTCCTGGACATGCTCGACCGCTACAACGCCAAGGCCACGTTCTTCTGCATCGGCGAGCTGGCATTGCGCCACCCGCGCTGCGTCGAGGCCATCGTCGCGCGCGGGCATGCCGTGGAAAACCACAGCCAGCGGCATCGGCACACGTTCTCGGTGCAAGGCCCTGGGGCACTGCGCAGGGAGATTGGCGCGGCGCAGGACACGCTCACGCAGATCACCGGCACCCGGCCGCTGTTTTTCCGCGCCCCGGCGGGGCTGCGCAATCCGTTTCTTGAGCCGGTGCTGTGCCAGCTTGGCCTGCAGCTGGCCAGTTGGACGCGCCGCGGCTTCGATACGCGCTCCACCAACGCAGACGCCGTCGCGCAGCGTCTGCTGCACCACCTCGCACCGCGCGACATCCTGCTGCTGCACGACGGTCACGCCGCGCGCGACGTACAAGGTGAACCGGTGCTGCTGTCCGTCTTGCCGAAGGTGCTGGAGGCCGCCCGGCAGGCGCGGTTGCGCTGCGCGACGCTGCGCGATTGCCTGGAAGACCACGCCGCACCGGGCGCCGAGCCGCACATGTCCATTTGATAAAATTTGTGACTTGACGCCATGGCCTGCGGCAACGGCCTGCAGCCCATTTCCCACCCCTACCGCGCCCCCCCCAAGTGAAGCCCGTACTGGTCACGCATTTCACCGCCACGAGTTGTCTCGGACGTGGCCTTGACGCCACGCTGGCGGCGTTGCGCGGGCAGCGTGGCGGCCTCGCGCCGTGCGACTTTCCGCGGGCGGAACTCGACACCTGGATCGGCGCAGTGGACGGCGTCGACGACGCTCCGGTGCGCTCCGACCTGGCCGAGTTCGATTGCCGCAACAACCGCCTCGCCCAGATCGGTCTCACACAGGACGGCTTTGCCGAGCGCGTGGAAGCGGCCAGGGCCCGCTATGGCGCGCAGCGCATCGGCGTCTTCATCGGCACCAGCACGTCGGGCATCCTCGAAACCGAACACGCCTATCAGCACCGCGATCCGCAGTCCGGCGCGCTGCCCGGCGATTTCCGCTACACGCAGACGCACAACATCTACTCGCCCGCCGCGTTCGTCCGCGCGTATTGCCGCCTCGGCGGCCCGGCCATGGCCATTTCGTCGGCATGCTCGTCGGGCGCCAAGGTGTTTGCCTCGGCGCGGCGCATGCTCGAAGCCGGGCTGATCGACGCGGCGGTGGTGGGCGGTGTCGATTCGCTGTGCCTGACCGCGCTGTACGGGTTCAATTCGCTCGAGCTGCTGTCGCGCCGGCCATGCCGCCCGTACGACGTGGCGCGTGACGGCATCTCGATCGGCGAGGCGGCGGCGTTTGCGTTGCTGGAGCGCATGCCCCCACACGCCGTCGACGACGATGCGATCGCGCTGCTCGGCATCGGCGAATCGAGCGACGCGCATCACATGTCGTCGCCGCATCCTGAGGGCCTCGGGGCACAGGCGGCCATGGCGCAGGCGCTGTCGACCAGCGGCCTGGACGCATCCGACATCGACTACATCAACCTGCACGGCACGGGCACACTCAGCAACGACGCGGCGGAGGCCCATGCCGTCCGGGCGCTGTTCGACGGCACGGCGTGCAGTTCGACCAAGGGGGCGACCGGCCACACGCTCGGCGCGGCAGGCGCGCTGGAGGCCGTCATCACGGCGCTCGCCCTGCGCCACCAGTTCGTTCCCGCCGGCATCAACACCACCGAGCCGGATCCCGCACTCGGCGTGCATTACGTTACCTCCGATCGCAACGCGCGCGTGCAGGCGGCGCTGAGCAACGCCTTCGGTTTTGGCGGCACGAACTGCAGCCTGGTCTTTGGCCGCGCAGGGCTCGCATCATGACCCGACTCAGTGCATTCATCGAAAGCGTCGGCGTGCTGGGCCCGGGGCTGCCGGAGTGGCCGCACACCGCCCAGGTGCTTGCGGGCCGCACGGCCTACACGCACGCGCCAACCGAGCTGCCGCCGCCCGCCGGCCTGCCGGCCATCGAGCGCCGCCGCACGGGGCCGGTCGTCAAGCTTGCACTGGCCGTGGGGCGCGAAGCGGTCGCCGGTAGCGGGCGCGATGCGGCCTCGCTCGCGACGGTGTTCAGTTCGTCTGGCGGCGACGGCCACAACTGCCACGCGATCTGCGAAACCCTGGCCGGCGACGACCGCAAGCTCTCGCCCACGCGCTTCCACAACTCCGTGCACAACGCGCCGGCCGGCTACTGGAGCATCGCCACGCAGGCCCGGGCGCCATCCAACGTGCTGTGCGCGCACGACGGCAGCTTTGCGGCTGGCCTGCTCGACACTGTCTGCCAGGTGGCGGCCGATGGCACGCCGACCCTGCTGGTCGCGTATGACGGCACATATCCGGAGCCGTTGCACGCCGTCCGCCCGGTGCCCGATGCGTTTGCGGTGGCCCTCGTGCTGGCGCGCGAAGCGGGCCCGCGCTCGCTCGCCCGCATCGACGTCGCACTGAGCGACACACCCCCGACCACGCTCGCGGATGCGGCGCTCGAGACGCTGCGTCAGGGCAACCCCGCCGCGCGCGCATTGCCGCTGCTGCAGGCGCTGGCCACACAGCGCGCCACGAACCTCGTGCTCGATTACCTGCCCGACACGCGTCTGCAGGTCGACCTCACGCCGTTGGGCACGTCCACCATGCAGGCCAGCGCGTCGTGAGCCCAGATTCGCAACGGGTACCGCCGCTGGACCGCGACTGGATCGCGGCGCGCATTCCGCACAGCGGCACCATGTGCCTGCTCGACGCCGTCGTCGGCTGGAGCGATACGCGCGTCCACTGCACGGCCACCAGCCACCGCGACCCGGCCAATCCGCTGCGCGCCCACGGACGGCTGGCGGCCGTCTGCGGCATCGAGTACGCGGCGCAGGCCATGGCGGTGCACGGCGCCCTGTGCGCAGCAGACCAGCGGCGTCCCCGCGCCGGGTTCCTCGCCAGCGTGCGCAGCGTCGAGGCGCACGTCCCGCGGCTCGACACGATCGACGCGCCGCTCGATGTCGAGGCCGAACGCATCGGCGGCGACGGCAACAACGTGCTGTACCGATTCACGGTGCGCGATGGCGAGCGCCTCCTGTTGACCGGGCGCGCCGCCGTGGTGCTCGACGCGTCCGCTGCATGAACCTGTTTGAGAGGATTCCGTATGAAAAGCCGTCTGCTTTTGATCCCCGCGCTGCTGCTCGCGCTGTGGAGTGCGCTAGCCCACGCTGACCTCTCTGAGGCCAAGCAGGACATCAAGCAGGGCACGAAAGAAGCGGCGCGCAAAACGGGGCATGCAGCAAAGGAAGTCGGGCATGCCACGGCCAACGCCGCGCGCGCGGTGGGCCATGGCGTGAAGAACGCGGCGCATGCGACCAAGTGCGGCGTGAAACATGTCTTCAAGAAGCCTTGTGAGAGCGACTAGCGCCCCTGGGCGCATATCGCCCATCGGATCGTGCCCCTGGGTCTGTGTCGCAGCGCCCGCGACAGCCGCGGGTCAGTCGTGGCCCAACGCATCGCCCTCCTGGATCATGGACCGCAGCAGCAGGTCGAATGGGGCGCTGGAGACCTTGAACAGGCCCTGATACGGATGGGTCAGTTCCAGTATCAAGAAATTGGCGCTTGCGATAGCGACGGCGCCCAACAATATAAACAGTATTCCGACGATATTGCCGCCACTGAGGCTTCCATAAAGAAAAAACAGCAGACAGGCCCAGCCAAACACAATGACAAGAAGCAGTGCAGGCACCTGATTTGAAAGACTCCTGACGATATTCGATTGGATGGCAATAAAGTTGCTGGAAAACTGGCGGATAGCGTTAAGGTCGTCGCGGGTGACGGCTTCAAACCCCTCGGAGATCCTGTTGATCTCCAGCATCGTCTCGACGTCCTCGGAAAGGTGCGCGTAGCTTACCTCTGTCGCCTGCTGGCTGCCCTGATCCGACCAATATCGTTGCAGCAGGCGAACGACCATCCGGCGCAGCATTGTCCTTGGCTTATCGGAGACGCCGGGAAATTGCTTGAGCAGAAGATCAATATTCCCCACAGCGTTGATCAAGGAATTGAAATCGGCCTGATGATTGTTGAACGTGGCGTAGGAAGAAGATACGAGAAGGCCTAGAACGATGGCAAACAGCGTGCCGATCAAGCCTGAAACAGATTTGATGATATCTTCAGACAGGCTGATATCTGCCGGAAACAGCTTGTGCACATAGACGCCGGCAATTGCACAAGAAAAGGTAGCAATCGAAATCGTAATACAGCGACCAAGTATGCTCATTGCGGATGCCTGCCAAATTCGGGTTCGAGTTCCGGGCTCGCCGCCCGCGGGAGGCGGGGCATGTCTGCTGCCGCGCCAACCATGTGCCCAGCCGCTACGCCGCCGGAGACTCGCCGCTCAAAAAGTCGATTCTATCAACCTTGATAAGTATATCAAATATGAGAGATACGGCAGCCTTTTGTCTCAACCAACTGGCGTGCTGGTGGCTGTAGTCCGTTCCCGCACACGCAAGCGCGGTCATCAAACGTGCCGGTGGACGCCGCAACGCGGTCGAGTTGAGCGAGGTAGGCACAAGTCTGCTCATGCCGCGCTTCCCAAGCGCCGACCGTGGGGCTACGGTCACAGACCAATCCGGTGTGGGCGGGCTGCCCAATGAAAAAGGGCGCCCTAGCGGCGCCCTGCATTCAGTTTTTTTACCCATCAAAGCTCAGGGAGGAATCTTCCTTTGTCTGACGGGTACGTTGGTCAGAACGGGATATCGTCGTCCATGTCCTCGAAGCCATTCGACGGCGCGGGCTGACGGCGTGCGCTGCCGCCCTGGCCGGCACCGGCCTCGCCGCCGCGCGAGTAGCCGCCGCCACCGCCCTGGCCCTGGCTGCGGCCGCCGCCGTAACCCCCACCGCCGCCTTCTCCGCCGCGCGAGTAGCCACCACCGCCCTCACCGCCCATGCCTTGGCGGCCGCCGAGCATCTGCATCTGCTCTGCGACGATTTCGGTGCTGTATTGCTTCTGGCCGTCCTTCTCCCACTGGCGGGTCTTGAGGCGCCCTTCGACGTAGACCTGCGAGCCCTTTTTCAGGTATTCGCCGGCGATTTCCGCCAGGCGGCCGAAGAAGGCGATGCGGTGCCATTCGGTGGCTTCGCGCATTTCGCCGCTGGCCTTGTCCTTGTAGCGGTCCGTGGTGGCCACGCGGATGTTGGTGACGGCGTCGCCGCTGGGCATGTAACGCGTTTCCGGGTCGGCACCGAGATTGCCGACGATGATGACTTTGTTGACGGACGCCATGATGAGTTTCCGAAGGTAATTGAAGGGATGCCGCCGTAAAGGGCTAACGAAAAAAAGCCGACTGAAAGTGTAGCGCTGAATGCCGACCCTAGTGCCGACGCAACGCCGGCATCTGCATGGGGCTGGCGATTATAAGCCACGCCAAAGCCAGCGCCGCGCAGGTCAAAAATACGGCATGCTGCCCCACGTGCAGCAGAATCCAGCCGCCGCCGGCGCCGCCCGCAAACAGGCCCAGGGCCTGCGTCGTGTTGTATACGCCCATGGCCGCCCCCTTGCGTACGCCCGGCGCGTACTTCGACACCAGCGATGGCTGCGACGCCTCCAGCACGTTGAAGCCGAGGAAGTAGACCAGCAGCGCGATCGACAGGGCCGCCAGCGTCGGATGCACTTCGCCCAGCGCCAGTTGCGCCACCATCACCAGCGCGACGGCGCAGAGCAGCACGGCCTTCATCCTGCCGCGCTTCTCCGCCGCAATGATGGCCGGCACCATCAGCACGAACGACACGCCCATCACCGGCAGGTAAATCTTCCAGTGCGAATCGACGGGCAGGCCGGCGGCTTCCAGCATGTGCGGCAGCACGACGAACAGGGCCGTCTGTGTGGCATGCAGGGCGAACACGCCAAAGTTCAGGCGCAGCAGCTCGGGGTTGTGCAGCACTTCGCGGAACGGCGCCTTCACGTGCGCGGGCGGGCGCGGCGCATTCGGCACCACCCACATCACCACGCCGATGGCGACGATGGCCAGCACGCCAATCGCCAGGAACATCCCCGGCATGCCGACCCAGCGGAAGATGACCGGCGCGCTCACGATGGCCACGGCAAACGACACGCCGATGCTGCCGCCAATCATGGCCATGGCCTTGGTGCGTTGCTCTTCGCGCGTGAGGTCGGCCACGAAGGCGATCACCGCCGATGAGATGGCTCCCGCGCCCTGGATGGCCCGCCCCACGGCGATGCCCGCGACGCTGTGCGAAAACGCCGCCACCAGGCTGCCCATCGCGAAGATCACCAGGCCCGCAACAATGACGGGCTTGCGCCCGAAGCGGTCAGACAGCCAGCCGTACGGGATGTAGAGCACCGCCTGCGTCAGGCCGTACACGCCGATGGCGAAGGCGACGAGCTGCGTGTTGTTGCCGTCGGGCAGCGTTTTCGCGAACACCGCGAAGACCGGCATGATCATGAACAGGCCCAACATGCGCAGCGCGAAGATGCCGGCCAGCGAAGCGGCCGCACGCAGCTCGAGGCCGGTCATGCGGCCGGAAGCGGAAGTCATGGACGGGGAAGCGGAAGACATGGCGCGGAAACCGCCGCAGAACACACGAAAGGAATGCGGCGACAAAGACACTTGAACGGCCTCGCCAATCGCCCCATCTGGGCGCGGACACCGGCAAAACCGAAGTTCGGTATATTAGCAGGCTTACCCTTTTCCACCCCCTCCCGCCGATTGCCGCAGGCGGTCCGCACCCGACGCCGCATTGAGCCGCATTCAGCCACACATGGACGAAATCAAGATTCGTGGGGCCCGTACCCACAACCTGAAGAACATCAACCTGGATCTGCCGCGCAACAAGCTGGTCGTGATCACCGGGCTTTCGGGGTCGGGCAAGTCGTCGCTGGCGTTCGACACGCTGTACGCGGAGGGGCAGCGGCGCTATGTCGAGTCACTTTCTGCCTACGCGCGGCAGTTCCTGCAGCTGATGGAAAAGCCGGATGTGGACCTGATCGAAGGCCTGTCGCCGGCCATCTCCATCGAACAGAAGGCCACCAGCCACAACCCGCGCTCCACCGTCGGCACGGTCACCGAGATCCACGACTACCTGCGTCTGCTGTATGCGCGCGCCGGCACCCCCTACTGCCCCGACCACGGCCAGCCGCTGGAAGCGCAGAGCGTGTCACAAATGGTGGACGCCGTGCTGGCGCTGCCGGCCGACACCAAGCTGATGATCCTGGCGCCCGTGGTGGTCAACCGCAAGGGCGAGCATGTCGACCTGTTCGAGGCGATGCAGGCGCAGGGCTTCGTGCGCTTTCGGGTGCGCTCGGGCGGCGGCACCGCGCATGAGGCCGAGGCCCGGGTCTACGAGGTCGACGACCTGCCCAGACTGAAGAAGAACGACAAGCACTCGATCGACGTGGTGGTCGACCGCGTGAAGGTCAACCCGGAGCTCAAGCAGCGCCTGGCCGAATCGTTCGAAACCGCGCTGCGCCTGGCCGACGGCCGCGCCGTGGCGCTGGAAATGGATACGGGCCGCGAACACGTCTTCAGCTCCAAGTTTGCGTGCCCGATCTGCTCGTATTCGCTGCAGGAGCTGGAGCCGCGGCTGTTCTCGTTCAACAACCCGATGGGCGCCTGCCCGCACTGCGACGGCCTGGGCCAGATCACGTTCTTCGATCCGAAGCGCGTGGTGGCCTTCCCGAACCTGTCGCTGGCCTCGGGCGCCATCAAGGGGTGGGACCGCCGCAACCAGTTCTACTTCCAGATGCTGCAGAGCCTGGCGGCGTTCTACGACGTCGACATCGACGTGCCGTTCGAAGAGCTGCCGCAGGAAATCCAGCAGATCGTGCTGCACGGCTCGGGCAAGCAGCAGATTCCGTTCACGTACATCAACGAACGCGGCAAGACGACGGTGCGCGAGCACGCGTTCGAGGGCATCATCCCGAACCTCGAGCGGCGCTACAAGGAGACCGACTCCATTGCCGTGCGCGAGGAGCTGGCCAAGTACCAGAACAACCAGGCGTGCCCGGAGTGCCACGGCACCCGCCTGCGCCGCGAGGCCCGCTTCGTCAAGGTGGGCGAAGGCGACCAGGCCCGCGGCATCTACGAGATCAACGGCTGGCCGCTGCGCGACGCGCTCACGTATTTCCTCACGCTGAACCTGCACGGCGCCAAGCGCGAGATTGCCGACAAGATCGTCAAGGAGATCACCGCGCGGCTGAACTTCCTGAACAACGTCGGGCTCGATTACCTATCGCTGGAGCGCAGCGCCGATACGCTCTCGGGCGGCGAGGCGCAGCGCATCCGCCTGGCGTCGCAGATCGGCTCGGGGCTGACCGGCGTGATGTACGTGCTTGATGAGCCGTCCATCGGCCTGCACCAGCGCGACAACGACCGCCTGATCGGCACGCTCAAGCACCTGCGCGATCTCGGCAACTCGGTGCTGGTGGTCGAGCACGACGAGGACATGATCCGCGCGTCGGACTACGTGGTGGACATCGGCCCGGGCGCCGGCGTGCACGGCGGTCAGATCATCGCCGAGGGCACGCCGATGCAGATCGAGCAATCGCCGGCATCGCTCACGGGCGGCTACCTGTCGGGCAAGCGCCGCATCGAGGTGCCAAAGCAGCGCACGGCGCCGGACGACGAGCGCTGGCTGCGCATCATCAACGCCACGGGCAACAACCTGAAGAACGTGTCGGCGGACATCCCGATCGGGCTGCTCACGTGCATCACGGGCGTGTCGGGCTCGGGCAAGTCGACGCTGATCAACGACACGCTGTATCACGCAGTGGCGCGCCATCTGTACGGCTCGACGCCGGAGCCGGCACCGCACGACCGCATTGAGGGGCTCGAGCATTTCGACAAGGTCATCAACGTCGACCAGTCGCCGATCGGCCGCACGCCGCGCTCGAACCCGGCCACGTACACGGGCCTGTTCACACCGATCCGCGAATTGTTTGCTGGCGTGCCGGCGGCCAAGGAGCGCGGGTACGACCCGGGCCGCTTCTCGTTCAACGTCAAGGGCGGCCGCTGCGAGGCCTGCCAAGGCGACGGCGTGCTCAAGGTCGAGATGCACTTCCTGCCCGACGTGTACGTGCCGTGCGACGTGTGCCACGGCAAGCGCTACAACCGCGAAACGCTCGAAGTGCTCTACAAGGGCAAGAACATCACCGAAGTGCTGGAGATGACGGTGGAGCAGGCGCACGAGTTCTTCGCGCCGGTGCCAGTCGTGCGCCGCAAGCTGCAGACGCTGCTGGATGTTGGCCTTGGCTACATCCGCCTGGGGCAATCGGCGACCACGCTGTCGGGCGGTGAAGCGCAGCGCGTGAAGCTGTCGCTCGAGCTGTCGAAACGCGACACGGGCCGCACCCTGTACATCCTGGACGAGCCGACCACCGGCCTGCACTTCCACGACATCGAGCTGTTGCTCAAGGTCATCTACAAGCTGCGTGACCATGGCAATACGATCGTCATCATCGAGCACAATCTCGACGTGATCAAAACGGCCGACTGGCTGCTCGACCTTGGGCCGGAAGGCGGTGCGGGCGGCGGGCAGATCATCGCCAAGGGCACGCCCGAAGACGTGGCGCGGAACAAGGCGAGCTTTACCGGCAAGTACCTGGCGCCGCTGCTCAAACGCAAGTAAGCACGGCGATGCGGCAAACAGAAAGCGCAGCTTCGGCTGCGCTTTTGTCTTAGTGGCTGGCCGGCGCGGCTTCCGCGTCGACTTCGTCCGCGTCCTTCATCCGGCTGCGGTTCAGCACCCCGGCCTCATCCAGCACCGGATACGCCGCCGCGCAGAACAGCGAGTTCAGCCGCTTGAAATCGCTGATGATGTCCAGATGCAGCGAACTCGTCTCGATGCTCTCCGCCGTCTGCGCCGACACGCGCGTGAGGTGGCTGCGCGCGTAGCGTTTCTCCAGGTCGCGGAAGTGCGCCTTCTCCAGCATCAGCGTCTGGGCGCTGCGCAGGTCGCCCGTCAGGAACACCGACAGCGCAAGCTTGAGGTTGACGACCAGCCGCCCATGCATGTCCTCCAGCTCCTGCATGCCGGCCTCGGAAAACGCCAGCTTGTGCGCGATCTTCTTCTCGCGCACATCCTGCAGCAGGCGGTCGAGGATGTCGCCGGCGTGCTCAAGGTTTATCGTGAGCGAGATGATGTCAGCCCAGCGCTTGCCCTCACGCGCATCGAGCGCCTCGTGGCTCAGCTGCGTGAGGTAGAGCTTGATGGCGGTGTACAGCGCGTCGACCTCGTCGTCGATGGCGCGGGTGGTCTGCAGCAGGCGCGCGTCGTTCGTCTTGAGCACGCGCAGGGTGTTGTCAAGCATGTGCTCGACGCGGTCGCCGATGCGCAGCACTTCGCGTGCGGCATTGCCCAGCGCCAACGTTGGCGTGGCCAGCGCCGAAGGATCGAGATAGCGCGGCGCGACGAGGTCGTCGATATGCGCGCCGCCCGGCAGGATGCGCGCGCACAGCCGGGCCATGTGGTCGGTCAGGCCGATCAGCAGCGCCGCCAGGGCCACGTTGAATACCACGTGGAACGCCACCACCATATGCTGCAGCGCCACCCCCGCATGCGGCGCGAGTTCGGCCAGCGTGCCGAGGAACGGCAGCGCCAGCGCCGCACCGAGCAGCCGCGACAGCAGGTTGCCGAGCGTGGCCCGGCGCGCCGCCTGGCTCGATGACGGCGTGGTCGCCAGCGCGGCCACGGCGCTGCCAATGTTGGCCCCCAGCACAATCGCAAACGCCACCTTGACCGACACCGCCGCCGACGTCGCCAGCGTTGCGCAGAACAGCACCACCGCCAGGCTCGAATAGCACAGCAGCGTGAGCACCGCCCCAATCAGCATGTTCAGGCCGGTGTCCGACGAGATGGAGCCAAGCAGCACGCGCAGCGCATTCGCTTCGACCATCGGACTGGAGGCCACGGAAATCAGCTCCAGCGCCATCATGATCAACCCGAGGCCGATCAGCACGCGCCCGAAGTGCCCGACCGGGCTGCCCTTGCGCGAGAGGTGCAGGATCACGCCGAAGAAGATCAGGAGCGGCGACAGCCACGACAGGTCCAGCGCAAACACCTGGGCCATGATGGCCGTGCCCACGTTCGCGCCCAGCAGGATCGCCAGCGCCGCCGACACGCTCATCAGCCCTTGCGCGACAAACGCCCCGACGATGGTGGCCGTGGCATTGCTGCTCTGCACGAGACACGTCACCCCGATGCCCGCGAGCAGCGCCGAGAACCGGTTCGACACGCTTCGCGAGAGCAGGCGGCGCAGGTCGGCGCCGTACAGGCGCAGCATGCCGACCTTGACGGTCTGCGTGCCCCACACCAGCAGGGCCACGCCGGAAAGCAGTTTGAGCAGCGTATACATGGAAGTCCGTTGCGCTACTTGGTCAGCGCCACACGCAGGCCCAGTCCGATGAAGATGCAGCCGCTCACCCGATCGAGCCACAGCGACGCGCGCGGCGTGCGGCGCATCCAGCCGCCCAGCGCTGCCGCACACCAGCCGTACAGACTGAACACGACGACGGTCTGCGCCATGAACACGCCGCCCAGCAACAGCATCTGCAATGCAGCATGGCCGGCCTGCGCGTCAACGAACTGCGGCAGGAACACGACGAAGAAGAGCGTCACCTTCGGGTTGAGCACATTGGCCACCACGCTCTGACGGTACACCTGCCACAGGTCCGGCGCCGCCTGCGGTCCAGCATTCTTCAGGCCGACGCCACCCTTGCTGCGCAGCGCCTGCAGGCCCAGCCAGACCAGGTAAGCCGCGCCCAGCCAGCGGATCGCCTGAAATGCCAGCGGCGACGATTGCAGCACCGCAGCGAGCCCCAGCGCCGCCAGCGTCGTATGGAACAGGCAGCCGGACGCAAAGCCGGCCGCGGCTGCCAGCCCTGCCTTGCGGCCCTGGCTTGCGCCGCGCGCGATGACCTGCAGGTTGTCCGGCCCGGGCATCACGGTGATGGCAATGGAAGTCAGCAGGAACAGCACTACGTGTGGCATCGGCGTCTCTCGGCCAGATCGGAAATGAACCGCGGAAAGGGTCCATGCTACTGCGCACGGCGGCAGAGCGTCATATTTTTGTCACATGAGCATACGCGGCGCAGGCATCGCCCGGGCGCGCTCAATGGCCGTCGAAGCGGCACACCGTAAAAAGCGGCAGCCCGCCTTCGATCAGCAGGCGCGACCCGCCCAGCTCTGGCAGGTCGACAATCGCCGCGCCCTCCACCACCGTCGCGCCCAGGCGCTCCAGCAGGCGCTTGCCGGCCATCATGGTGCCGCCCGTGGCGATCAGGTCGTCGATCAGCAGGACGCGGTCGCCGGGCTTGCAGGCATCGGCGTGAATTTCCACCGTGGCGCTGCCGTACTCGAGCATGTATTCCTCGGCCACCGTCGTGAACGGCAGCTTGCCCTTCTTCCGGATCGGCACGAAACCGAGGTTCAGCTCGTACGCGACGATCGAGCCGAGGATGAAGCCGCGCGCGTCGATGCCCGCCACCAGGCTCAGCCCCTGACCCATGTAGCGGTGCACGAACACATCCACCAGCACGCGCAGGCTCTTCGGGTCCTGCAGCAGCGGCGTGATGTCGCGAAACATCACCCCGGCCTGCGGCCAGTCCGGCACTGTGCGGATGCGGTCGCGCAGGTAGCGCGACACGTCGCCCAGCTCGGTAGACGCGGGAACGGACGACGGCGTCAGCAACGCCGCCTGAGGGTGCGGGACTTGGCTCATGGCAGAAGCAAAAAGCGGGGAAAACGTGGTCTGCGGTAATGGGCTACCACCCGGGCCGAATGGCGCCGAACCACAATGGGCAAACCGCAACCATACAGGAGACACGGCAATGGCTAAGAAAATTCTGATGCTGGTGGGCGACTACGTGGAGGACTACGAAGTCATGGTGCCCTTCCAGGCGCTGCAGGTGGTGGGCCACACCGTCCACGCCATCTGCCCCGACAAGAAGGCAGGTGACACCGTGGCCACCGCCGTCCACGACTTCGAAGGCGCGCAGACCTACTCCGAAAAGCCCGGCCACCGTTTCACGCTCAACGCCGGCTTTGCCGACGTCGATCCGGCCACGTACGACGCACTTCTCGTGCCCGGCGGCCGCGCCCCCGAATACCTGCGCCTGAACGCCCGCGTGCTGGAGATCGTCCGGCACTTCGCCCAGGCCGACAAACCCATCGCGGCCATCTGTCACGGCGCGCAGTTGCTGTCGGCGGCGGGCGTGCTGGAGGGCAAGGTGTGCTCGGCGTATCCGGCGTGTGGCCCTGAAGTCACGGCGGCGGGCGGCACCTTCAAGGACATCCCGGTCGACCAGGCCCATACCGACGGCAAGCTCGTCACGGCGCCCGCTTGGCCGGCGCATCCGGCCTGGCTTGCACAGTTTCTTGAAGTCCTGGGCACGCGGGTCCTACACTGATCCGGCTGCCCGCCGGTACCGGACCCGCGGGCGCCTTCAGGAGCCCCGGCCATGTGCGAAATCTTCATCCGCGCCAATCCTCACTCGTACGACAGCCTCGCGCGTTCGCTACGCCTGCATGGCGTGGCAACCAGCGTGCGGCTGGAGTGCCTGTTCTGGGAGGTGCTTGAAGAGATCGGCCAGCGTGACGGCCTGACGGTCAACCAGCTCATCAGCAAGCTCTACGACGAACTGCTGGAGCGGCGCGGCGAAGTGGCGAACTTTGCGTCGTTCCTGCGCGTCTGCTGCCTGCGCTACCTGATGCTGCAGCATGAGGGCCGTATTCCGGCTGACACACGGGTGTCGATCCGCTCGCTCGATGCCGCGGCAGTGCTCGACGGGCTGCCGCCCAGCATGGCCGATGCGCCACCGCCGCGCCGCTCGCGTGGGCCGCTGCTGGAAGCGCTCACCAAATAGGCGGCCCGGCCTTCAGCGCGGCGAGAGGCGCTCCTCCGCCAGTTGCAGCCCTTCCGGCGTGCCCCGCAGCACGACGATGTCGCCCTGTTCCAGCACGGTATCGGGCTCCGGATCGAGTGCGCGAATCCCCTGCCGCCGGATCGCCGTCACGGAAGTCTTGAACGTCTCCAGCCCCATCGTGCCGAGCTTGCGGCCAATGGCGGGCGAGCCTTCGACCAGCGGCACCGAATGCAGCCGCACGGCCTCGCGCTCGAGCATGTCTTCTTCGTCGTCCTGGCCGTGGAAGTAGCCGCGCAGCAGGCTGTAGCGCGCGTCGCGCATCTCCTGGGCACGCCGCACCACGCGGCGCAGCGGCACGCCGAGCAGCACCAGCGCGTGCGAGGCCAGCATGAGGCTGCCTTCGATGATCTCCGGGACGACCTCAGTGGCGCCGGCCTGCTGCAGGCGGTCCAGGTCGGCATCGTCAATGGTGCGCACGATCACGGGTAGCGTGGGCTCCAACGCCTGCACATGGTGCAGCACTTTCAGCGCCGAGGGCGTATCGGCATACGTGATGGCCACCGCCGCCGCGCGGTGGATACCGGCCGCCACCAGCGATTCGCGGCGCGCCGCATCGCCGTAGACCACGTGTTCGCCGGCCGCCGCGGCGTCGCGGACGCGGTCCGGGTCCAGATCCAGCGCCACGTAACCGATGCCTTCCTGCTCCAGCATGTGCGCCAGGTTCTGGCCGCTGCGCCCATAGCCGCAGATGATGACGTGGCCCTCGGTAGCGATGCTTTGCGCGGCGATCTTCGTCATCGCCAGCGATTGCATCAGCCAGTCCGTGCGCGAGAGCCGCATGGCGATCACGTCGCTGTACTGGATCAGGAACGGCGCCAGCAGCATCGACAGCAGCATCGCCGCCAGAATGGCCTGCCCGAGCAGCGGATCGATCAGCTTCATGCCGTCGATCTGGTTGAGCAGCACGAAGCCGAATTCACCGGCCTGCGCAAGCCCCAGCGCCGTGCGGATCGCCGCGCCGCCCCCGGAGCCGAACCCCCGCGCGAGCAACGCGATCAGCACGAACTTGAACAGCACCGGGCCCAGCACCAGGGCCAGCACGAGCCCCCAATGCTCGAGCACGACACGCGGGTCCAGCAGCATGCCCACTGTCACGAAGAACAGGCCGAGCAGCACGTCGCGGAACGGCTTGATGTCTTCTTCCACCTGCAGCTTGTACGGCGTTTCCGACACCAGCATGCCGGCCAGGAACGCACCCAGCGCCATCGACAGGCCCAGCCGCTCCGTGAGCGCCGCCATACCGAGCGTGACCAGCAGCAGGTTCAGCATGAAAAGCTCCTGCGAGCGGCGCGCCGCCACCAGGTGGAACCAGCGCGAGAGCAGCTTCTGCCCCAGGAACAGGATCAGCACCAGCGCCACGGTGATCTTCAGCGCGGCAATGGAAAGCGCCAGCGCCAGGTCTTTCGGGTTCTTCCCGAGCGACGGAATGACGATCAGCAGCAGCACCACCGCCAGGTCCTGGAACAGCAGCACGCTGATGATGTTGCGGCCGTGCTCCGTCTCCAGCTGCAGGCGCTCGGCCAGCATCTTTGAGACGATGGCCGTCGACGACATCGCCAGCGCGCCGCCCAGCGCCAGCCCTGCCTGCCACGACAGCGGATACCAGTACGACAGCAGCAGCGACACCGGAATCGTCAGCAGCATAGTCAGCACCACCTGCGACGCGCCCAGCCCCAGCACCAGCCGCCGCATCGAGCGTAGCTTGGAGAGGTTGAATTCCAGCCCGATCGAGAACATCAGGAACACCACCCCGAACTCGGCCAGGTAGCGCGTCTGGGCAGAATCGGACTCCAGCCCCGTCGCCTTCGGCCCGATCAGCACGCCCACCACCAGATAGGCCAGCATCGGCGGCAGCTGCAGCATGCGGAACAGCACCACGCCGATCACGGCGGCGGCCAACAAGACAAGAGTGAGCTCCAGCGGCGAATGCATGCGACGCGAAAAAACCAGGCGAAAGAGGTTGGACAGGGCGGCCGGATGCCGCGCATCAGAACGGTGCCGGCGACGCGCATGCCGCCAACAGCACGCGGCGCGCTGCAAGACCGATGCCAGATATAAACGAAGAACGCGATGCGCGGGACGCCGCAGAGCAAAAAATGACGGCGTGGCGACGGGACGGAAACGGGTTGGAAAGCGGATTGCCGCGGCGCAGCAAAACAGGGCGCCCGCACGCCCCGCTGCCCCCCGCAAGACCAGCCACGACGCGCCGGAAGCGGATCGTGGCTTATTGTTATACTTCGCCGCCATGATAGCGAATTTCAATCCCGATCGAGCGCTCGCGCTGGCGCAGCAGACCTTCGACATCGAAGCGCAAGCCGTGCTGGGGCTCAAATCCCAGGTGTCCGCCGACTTCGCGCGCGCGGTCGAGATGGTGCTCGGCTGCACCGGCCGCGTGGTCGTGTCCGGCATGGGCAAATCGGGCCACATCGCGCGCAAGATCGCCGCCACGCTGGCCTCGACCGGCACGCCGGCGTTTTTCGTGCACCCCGCCGAAGCCAGCCATGGCGACCTCGGCATGGTCACGCGTGACGACGTCTTCATCGGCTTCTCCAATTCCGGCGAGGTGTCGGAGCTCAACGCCATCCTGCCGCTCATCAAGCGGCTGGGCGCCAAGCTGATCGCCGTGACGGGCAACCCGCAGTCCTCGCTCGGCAAGCATGCGGATGTCGTGCTCAACTCGCACGTCGACGTCGAAGCCTGCCCGCTGAACCTCGCGCCCACCGCGAGCACCACCGCGCAGATCGCACTCGGTGACGCACTGGCCGTGGCGGTGCTCGACGCGCGCGGCTTCGGCGCAGACGACTTCGCCCGCTCGCACCCGGGCGGCTCGCTCGGCCGCAAGCTGCTCACGCACGTGCGCGACGTCATGCGCTCGGGCGACGCCATCCCGCGCGTGACCGAAGACACGCCGCTGTCGCAGGCGCTGATGGAAATCACCCGCAAGGGCATGGCGATGACCGCCGTGGTGGATGCGCAAGGCCGCGCGGTCGGCGTCTTCACCGACGGCGACCTGCGCCGCCTGCTCGAAACCCCGCGCGACTGGCGCACCGTGCCGATGCACGAAGTCATGCACCGCAATCCGCGCGCGATCGGTCCCGACCAGCTCGCCGTCGAAGCCGTCGAAGTGATGGAAACGCACCGCATCAACCAGCTCCTGGTCGTCGATGCCGCCGGGCTGCTCGTCGGTGCGCTGCACATCCACGACCTGACGCGCGCCAAGGTCATCTGAGGGACACCTTTCGCAGATGACCGCACCGGCCGATCCCGTCCACAGCAATATCGACGCGCGCTTTCCGCAGGCGATGGAACGCGCGGCGCGCGTGCGCCTGATGGTGTTCGACGTGGATGGCGTGCTCACGGATGGCCGCCTGCTGGTGGGCCCCGAGGGCGAAATCAGCAAGGCCTTCGACACGCTCGACGGCCATGGCATCAAGCTGCTGGCGCAGGCCGGCATCACGCCGGCCATCATCACCGGCCGGCAATCCGAGATCGTTGCCTGGCGCGCCGGGGAACTCGGCATCGAGCATCTGTACCAAGGCGTGGCCGACAAGCGCGAGGCGTTTGCCCATCTGCTGGCCGCGACCGAGCTGCGGCCGGCGGACGCCGGCTACATGGGCGACGACTGGCCCGACCTGCCCGTGATGACGCTGGCCGGTTTTGCGGCCTGCCCCGCCCAGGCGCACGCCGAACTGCGCAGCCGCGCACACTATGTCGCCCAGGCGACGGGCGGACGCGGCGCGGTGCGCGAAGTGGCCGACCTGATCCTCAAGGCGCAAGGCGCCTACGATGCCCTGCTGGCGCAACTGCTGCAGGCCCCGCAATCTTTCTGAGCCCATGGCCAGCGAACGCTCCCAACGCCTCGTCTCTTCCGTGCTGCAGCTCATGCTGCGCGGGCTGCCGATCCTGCTGATGGGGATCGTGTGCGGCATCACGTTCCTGCTCGTGCAGGTCAACACGCCGCAAACCGATGCCGCCGCCAATCAACCCAAGCGCCACACGCCCGACTACACGATGGACGGCGTCTCGGCCACCGCGCTGGATGAGACCGGCGCCACCAAATACCGCTTCACCGGCGTCCACATGAACCACTACGAGGACGACCTCACCTACGACGTCACGTACCCGGCGCTGCGCGTGTATGCGCCCGACCGCCCGCAGGTCACCGCCCGCGCCGACCTCGGCAAGATGAACGGCGAAGGCACCATCATCGACCTGTACAACAACGCCAAGGTGGTCCGTGCGCAGGGGCCGGACCCGCGCCAGGATCCGCTGATGACGGCCGCTTCAACGTACTTCCAGGTGCTGCTCAACGACGACATCGTGCGCACCGACAAGCCGGTCGAACTGCACCGCGGGCCGTCCGTCATGAACGCCAACGGCCTCGTCTTCAACAACGTGACGCGCCAAGTACAATTGCTGGGCAACGTGCGCGGCCGAATCGAGGGGCTGGGAGCGCCAAAGCAGTAAACTCCACGCCCGCACCTGACCGCGCCCATCGACCGCGCCCTTCTCCGACGTGATCTCCATGACCCACTCCTTCCGTGCCACCGGCCTGGCCATCGTGGCCGCGCTGCTGCTCCCGGCCCTGCCCGCCCACGCCGAGCGCGCCGACCGCGACAAGCCACTGGTGCTCGAAGCCGACAACGCCAGCTATGACGACCTGAAGCAGGTCTACCACCTGACCGGCAATGTCGTGCTGACCAAAGGCACCATGGTGCTGCGCTCCGACGCCGCCGAGCTGCGAACAGACCCCGAGGGCTACAACTACGCCGTGGCCACGTCCAAGCCGGGCAACCTGGCGTTCATCCGCCAGAAGCGCGACAACGTCGACGAATACATCCAGGGATGGGCTGAGCGCATCGAGTACGACGGCAAGCAGGAAATTTCCAAGCTGATCAGCCGCGCGCGCATGGAGCGCCTGCAAGGTGCCACGCAACTCGACGAGATCCGGGGCGCCGTCATCACGTACGACGGGCAGAAGGAGTTCTATACAGCCTCGGGCGGCGCCGAGAACGCCACTTCCGCCAACCCGTCGGGTCGCGTGCGGGCCATCCTGGCCCCGCGCACGAGCACGCCCGCTGCCAAGCCCTGATCCGTACCGCTGCCTCTCCTGTCTGCCTATGTCCGCCACCGCACTCGCCCCCAAAACCGTCGCGCCGCAGGCCACGACCTCCAGCACACTGGTGGTCCGCCATCTGAAGAAGCGCTACGGCACGCGCACGGTGGTCAAGGACGTATCGCTCGACGTGAAAAGCGGTGAGGTTGTCGGACTGCTCGGCCCGAACGGCGCGGGCAAGACGACCTCGTTCTACATGATCGTCGGGCTGGTGGCGCTGGACGCCGGCGACATCGTGCTCGACGGCCAGCATATCAGCCGCTTGCCGATTCACCAGCGCGCCCGCATGGGGCTGTCAT
>NZ_LWRX01000003.1:0-21715 GCF_001683835.1 Ralstonia sp. RL
CTCGCCCAGGCCCCCCTCCGGTCGCAAGCCGATGTTGGCTACCGACGCCCGCGCATTCAGGCGGGTGAGTTGATCGTCGACGTCGACCTGCAATGCACGCGCGTAGGCGCGGATCAGCCCCTTGGCAAACGTCATGTCCGGCAAGGCTGCAAGATCTGCCGACTCCACCGCGTACAGCTTGGCAGGCGCCACCTTGAGGCGCGTCGCCAGGTCTTCGACCGTCTGGCGCTGGCGCTCGCGGCCAGCGCGCAGCCGCTCGGCAATCTCACGCAATGCCTCGTCACGCTCCGGTGATGCGGCAGGGGGATTCGAGGCAGGCGCCGTACCGTAAGAGAGATCGGCTGCACCTGCCGCGTCGCGTTCAGTCATCCCATGCTCCTCGTTCGAAAGCCGCCTCTTCGGGCGCATTGGGGAAGCGGCGCTGCAACTGCGCGCTCCATGCGTTCTGCTGCGAGATGTCACCGAGGCGGCGGGCGATGCGCGCGCCCAACCACAGGCTCTCGGCCGTCGGGTTGCCGCGGCCGTTGACGCGTTCGATGAACGGCATGGCGCGCGCGTATTCGCGGCGCTTGTAATAGAGCTGTGCCAACGTGAGGTTGGTCAGCGGATTGTTGGCGTCGATATAGGTGGCGCGCGTGAGGCTTTTCTCTGCGCCATCCAGATCGCCCTGTCGCATCTGGCAGACACCGAGGTTGGTCCATGGTTTGGCGGGGCTGCCCGCCGCGGGTGCCTCGATCGCCCGGCGAAGCATCGCCATGCCCTGCTCGGGCTTGCCGCCCTGCGAGCACAGGAACCACCCGTAGTTATTCAGCAAGTCGCCATCCTGGGGTGCGGCCGCCAACGCCCGTCGGAAACTGTCGTCGGCCAGCTCGTGTTGCCCCAGGTTCATGTAAGCCAGCGCCCGGATGTGATACGCGCCTGGCACGTTCGGATCGATGGCGATGGCGTTCTTGATTTCATCAAGTGCCGTCGCCGCCTGGCCCGCCTCGAGATATTGCGTCGCCAACTGCAGCCGGATCGCGGCACGCCGGCTGGTGTTATCGGTCTGATCGGAGAGCGTCTTGACGTCTTGCGTCTGGGCCGGCGGCGGCAATGCGCACCCGGCGGCTGCCAGCGTGAAGACCAGACTGACAGCAGTCGACCAACGCTTCATGCGGTACCCATACGTTGAGTGGAGTCGGCTCCGACCACGGGAACCGGGACGATCTTGCCGAACTTGCCGCGCTCCGCGAGGCGCGTACGGTCCTTAACCTCACCCGCCAGCTGACCGCAGGCGGCATCGATGTCGTCGCCACGTGTCTTGCGAATGGTGGTCACGATGCCGGCATCCAGCAGCACCTGGGCAAAGCGACGGATCTGCTCGTTGTTCGAACGCTTCAACCCGGACTCCGGGAACGGGTTGAACGGAATGAGGTTGAACTTGCACGGCACGTCGGCCACGACGCGCAGCAGTTCGCGGGCGTGCTCGACCGTGTCATTGACGCCGTCGAGCATGCAGTATTCGAAGGTGATGAAGTCGCGCGGCGCGAACTCGAGATAGCGCCGGCAGGCAGCCATCAGTTCGGCCAGCGGATACTTCTTGTTGAGCGGCACGAGCACGTCGCGCAGCGCGTCGTTGGACGCATGCAGCGACACAGCCAGCGCCACCGGCAAATCGCGTGACAGGCGATCCATCATCGGCACCACGCCGGACGTGGACACCGTCACCCGACGGCGCGAAAGGCCGTATGCATTGTCGTCGAGCATCAGCGACAGCGCCGGCACCACCGCGTCATAGTTCAGCAGCGGCTCGCCCATGCCCATCATCACGACGTTGGTGATGACACGGTCATCCTTGGGACCGCGGCCGAGCTGCTTGCGCATGGCAAATTCAGCCATCCAGAGCTGCCCGATGATCTCGCCCGTGGTGAGGTTGCGTGAAAACCCCTGCTTGCCGGTCGAACAGAACCGGCAGTTGACGGCGCACCCGGCCTGAGACGACACGCACAGTGTGCCGCGCGTCTCTTCCGGGATGTAGACCGTCTCGACGGCATTGCCCTGCCCCACGTCGACCAACCACTTGCGGGTGCCGTCCGACGAGAGGTGATCGGAAATGACCGCCGGCGCCTGGATGACGGCCCGGGTTGCCAACTTTTCGCGCAGCGACTTGGCGAGATCGGTCATCTCGGCAAAGTCAGACGCGCCGGACTGGTGAATCCAGCGCTGCAATTGCTTGGCGCGGAACGACTTCTCGCCCAGGCCCTCGCAGTACGCGAGAAGGCCCTGTGCGTCGAAATCGAGGAGATTCACCACATCGCTCATGAGTTGCAACCCAAAACCGCCAATCCAGTCTAGCGTTGACGCTTAGCGGCTGTAAATGTTCAGGCCCGGGAAGAAGAAAGCCACTTCCACGGCAGCCGTTTCAGCAGCGTCCGAGCCGTGCACGGCGTTGGCGTCAATGCTGTCGGCAAAATCGGCGCGGATCGTGCCCTTCTCAGCCTTCTTCGGGTCCGTTGCGCCCATCAGGTCGCGGTTCTTGGCAATGGCGTTTTCGCCTTCCAGCACCTGAACCATCACGGGGCCCGAGATCATGAAGTCGACCAGATCCTTGAAGAACGGACGCTCCTTGTGCACGGCGTAGAACTGCTCGGCTTCAGCGCGCGACAGGTGGACCATCTTGGCCGCGACGATCTTCAGGCCAGCGCCTTCGAAACGGGCATAGATCTGGCCGATGACGTTCTTGGCCACGGCGTCCGGCTTGATAATCGAGAGGGTGCGTTCGATCGCCATCAAAAACTCCAAAAAATGAAGGTGTTACATCAAAGATAAACGTTGGATTCTAGCACGCGAGCGGCAGGGTTGGATGGCAAACGGTGCAACCGTCCCTTGCCAGAGCAGCTTTCGCGAGAGCCTCGTTAATCACTCAAGCCGTCTGCGGTCGGGCGGGAGGGTGCAGGCTTAGCATCGCCTTACCGTGCGCCCAGAAAAGCACCTCCGCCGGCCGTCCTGCGACGTCAGGATCGCCCGAATGCTGGAACCGCGTGGCATGCTCTTTCCTCCAAGTAGGGACGATGCGGCTTGCAAAAGCTCACCTCGGATGCCACATTCGGTGCGTCGTCGCATTGTCTGCAATGTCATTTACCCAAGGAGTTCGCATGGACAACCAACTCAACACGTACGGTTTTGGCGCTTCCGGCACCGCCGGCGCGTTGGCCGTCCGCAACCGCGTGCTGCGCAATACCTATTGGCTGCTCGCACTTTCCATGATTCCCACCATCCTCGGTGCGTGGATCGGCGTCGCCACCGGTTTCAACCTGATGGGGCGTAACCCACTGATCGGCTTCGTCGTCTTCATGGCGGTGGCTTTCGGCTTCTTCTATGCGATCGAGCGCTTCAAGAACAGCGGCGTGGGCGTCGCCCTGCTGCTCGGCTTCACGTTCTTCATGGGGCTGATGCTCTCGCGCCTGATCGGCATGATCCTGGGCTTTTCGAACGGCGCGTCGCTGATCATGACGGCGTTTGGCGGCACGGCGATCATCTTTGGCGTGATGGCGACGGTGGCCACGGTCAGCAAACGCGACTTCTCGGGCCTGGGCAAGTGGCTGTTCATGGGCGTGCTGGTGCTGATCGTCGGTTCGGTGGCCAATATCTGGCTGCAGTTGCCGGCGATGATGCTGACGATCTCGGTGCTGGCCATTGCGATCTTCTCGGCCTACATCCTGTTTGACGTGCAGCGCATCGTGAACGGCGGCGAAACGAACTACGTCACCGCCACCCTGGCGATCTATCTGGACGTCTACAACATCTTCACGAACCTGCTGGCGATCCTCGGCATCTTCGGCGGCAATCGCGACTGAACCTCGTCGCAGTCAATAGCGAAAAAAAACCGGCGCCCGGTGCGCCGGTTTTTCTTTGTCCGTGCCTGGGGGTCAGCCCCGCTCGAATACAGCAATCGACTCCACGTGGGACGTGTGCGGGAACATGTTCACCACGCCCGCCCCCGCAAGCCGATAGCCGGCCTCGTGCACCAGCAAACCCGCATCGCGCGCCAAGGTGGACGGATTGCACGACACATAGACGATCCGCTTCGGCAGGAGGTCGGCCGCATCGGCGCCGCGTTGCGACAACTCGGCCAGCGCCTTGGACACCGCCAGCGCCCCCTCCCGAGGCGGGTCGATCAGCCAGCGATCAAACTTGCCCAGCGCAGCGATATCATCGGCCGTCACTTCGAACAGGTTGCGGCAGGCAAACGAGGTCTTCGCGTCCAAACCGTTGTGTTTGGCGTTGGCCAGAGCGCGGGTGGTCAGGGCTTCGCTGCCTTCGATGCCGATGACCTCGCGGGCGCGCGTGGCCATCGGGAGCGTGAAATTTCCGATCCCGCAGAAGAGGTCGAGCAGCCGATCCCCAGGCTGCGCGTCGAGCAGTTTCAACGCCCGCGACATCAGCACCCGGTTGATCTGGTGATTGACCTGCGTGAAATCCGTCGGCTTGAACGGCATCGTGATACCGAACTCCGGCAGCGTGTACGTCAGCGCGCGCTCCAGCGGATAGAACGGGTAGACCGTGTCAGGGCCCTTCGGCTGCAGCCAGAACTGGACGTTATGCCGGTCGGCAAAGGCACGCAGTTCGGCTTCGTCGGCGGACGTGAGTGGCTCCAGAACGCGCAGCACCAGCGCGGTCACATCCTGCCCGACCGCCAGCTCGATCTGGGGCATGCGCTGGACGATGGACAAGCGCCCCACCAGTTCGCGCAACGGCACCAGCAGCGCCGAGACGTGCGGCGGCAGAATCTCGCACGACGTCATGTCAGCCACATAGCTGCTCTTGCGCTCATGAAACCCCACCAGCACGCCGCCTTTGGCGGCAACGTGGCGCACCGTCAGACGCGCACGATAGCGATAGCCCCAATCCGGTCCGGCAATCGGCCGGAAGACAACGTCCGGACGCAGCTTGGCCAGGTGCCACAGATCGTCCTCAAGCACGCGCTGTTTGATGGCGACCTGCGCGCGCGCGTCCAGATGCTGCATCGAGCAACCGCCGCACACGCCAAAGAACTGGCATTGCGGCGTCACGCGCGTCGCCGATGCGCGCAGAATGCTCACCACGCTCGCCTGCTCGTACGACGGCTTCACGCGATGGCTGCGGTACGTTACCTGCTCGCCCGGCAGCGCGCCCTCTACGAACACGACCTTGCCGGGCGTGCCGTCTTCATTGGCCAGACGTCCGATGCCCCGCGCCTCGTTGTCCAGCGAGACGACGTCCAGCGGGCCAGCCACCGGCATATCGGGCTTCCTTCGGCCACGCGGCGCCTTGGCGGGCGCCCCGGTTGTCGGATCAGGAGACGAAGGCGTGACGTTGGGTGCAGCTTGAGACACGGGCGAGCCTGGGCGGATAAAAGGACAAGGGCGGCATTGTAAGACACCGGAGGACACCATGAGCACCGTCATCCTGACGTGGAACATCCAGTGGGGCCGCGGCGTGGACGGGCATGTCGATCTTGCGCGCCAGTTGGACGAGGCTCACCGCATGAGCCGCTTTGACGTCCTATGCCTGCAGGAACTGACATCCGGGTTCACCGCCCTGCCCGGCCAGCCGGGTCCGGATCAATGGGGCGAGCTCACGGATGCGTTGGGCAGGGAGTACAGCGTCATCGGCGGCTTCGCCCTGGAGCGGCACGACGGCCAGCACGTGCAACGCTTCGGCAACGCGATCGCTTCCCGCCTGCCGGTGCTCCACGTCGTCCGGCACGCGCTGCCTTGCCCGCCCGACGCTACGCCGTTCATGCCCCGCATGGCCATCGAGACGATCCTGCTAGCACCTTTCGGTCCGTTGCGCATCGTGACTACGCACCTGGAGTACTACTCCGAGCTTCAGCGCCTGGCACAGGTTGATGCGTTGCGCGCCGTTCACGCCGAGGGCTGCGCGCGCGCAAGCGAGGCGCAGCAGCTCGGCCCCGAGTCGGCCATCGGCCCGTTCCGCCCGCTGGCACAAACCATGTCGACCGTCATCTGCGGCGATTTCAACTGCAAACCGGATTCCACCCCCAAGCGGCTCGCCACCGTGCCGCTCACACAAGCGCCAGCGTTGCATGACGCCTGGGAAATTGCCCATGGCGCGACACCGCAACCGCCCACCTTCGGCGTCTACGATCGCACCGGCTGGACGGAACCGGCCTACGCATGCGATTTCATGCTGATCAGCGACCCGCTGAAGGCGCGCGTGCTGCGCGTTGAGGTCAATAGCGCCACACAGGCATCAGACCACCAGCCGATGCTGCTGGAGCTGCGAAACGATTGAGGGAGAGAGAGGCGGTCTTACAGCACCGCGTCCTTGCGCACGCCCTGCGAGGCGAAGTGGCGCTTGAGCTTGACCAGCGCTTCTTGCTGGATCTGGCGCACGCGTTCGCGGGTCAGCCCCATTTCAGCGGCGAGCTCTTCCAGCGTGGCGGGCTCGATATGGTTCAGGCCGAAGCGGCGCTCCACCACATAGCGATGCTTGTCAGAGAGGCGAGCCAGCCACGACTTCATCAGCTGCGACAACTCGCGATGCGCGACTTCCTGGTCCGGCGACGCGCCGTGTTCGTCCGACAGAAAGTCGAGCAGGCTGGTGCCAGGATCGAGGTCAAACGGCGTATCCAGCGAAGTCGTGTGCTCGTTGAGGGACAGCACATCCTGGACTTCTTCCGTCGTCTTGCCGAGCAGGTGGGCGATATCTTCAAGGCTCGCGTCGCGGCCGTCGATCCCGCCCTTCTCAAGATGGCGCTTGGCGCGCAGCACCTGGTTGAGTTCGCGGATCACGTGCACCGGCAAGCGGACGGTGCGCGCCTGGTTCATGATCGCGCGCTCGATGCTCTGGCGGATCCACCATGTCGCGTAGGTCGAAAAGCGGAAACCGCGTTCCGGATCGAACTTCTCGATGGCATGCATCAAGCCGAGGTTGCCCTCTTCGATCAGGTCGAGAAGCGGAACGCCGCGGTTCAGATAACCCTTTGCAATGCTCACGACCAAGCGCAGATTGCGCTCGATCATGACCTGGCGGGCGGTGAACTCGCCAGCCTTGGCCAGCGTCGAGAAATGCAGTTCCTCGGCCGGCGTCAGCAGCGGCTTGATGCTGATGCGATTCAGGTAGTGCTGGACCGTGTCAGCAGCCAGCTCTGCCTGCAGCACCTTGCGGAAATCCTCTTCCGGCGCCGCCTCCTCGGCTTCGCCAGACTCTTCCTCGTCTTCCTCGGGCTCGTCGATGCTGTCGGACACATCGGCAAGGTCGGCCGATTCAGCGCTAGGCGCCTCGTCGACCAGCGTCTCGGCGACTTCAATGTCTTCCGTCGGAGGTTGCGCCGCACCGCGAGCACGCCGCCCCCCGCGCCCGTTACGGGTGCTTTGGCCCTCTACAGCATCGACGTTTTCATCGACGGGGGTGGCGGGCGTGGCGGCTTTCTGGCGCGGCATGCATTCCTCTATTGAGGCGGAAGGAAACGCATCGGATCGACCGGCTTGCCGTTGCGGCGCACTTCAAAGTGAAGCTTCACGCGGTCCGCATCGGTACTGCCCATTTCAGCGATCTTCTGCCCTTTCTTGACCGTGGATTGCTCGGTGACCAGAACCTTGTCGTTGTTGCCGTAGGCGGTCAGGAACGTGTCGTTGTGTTTGATGATGACAAGATTCCCGTACCCACGCAAGGGTCCAACGTGGATCACTTTTCCGTCGCCGGCAGCGAGCACCGGATCACCCCGCTTGCCGCCGATGTCGATGCCCTTGTTGGCCTTGTCGTCGAAGCGGTTGACGAGCGAACCGTGCGCCGGCCATACCAATGCGATGGGGCTGTCGCTTGCCCCGGCAGCAGGCGGGCTCGACGTGGCCGGCGGTGGCGTGACCGGGCCCGAGTCGCTCGGTTGCGTGGTCGTGGTACCCGGGCGGACCGGCGTGACCACGGCGCCCGTGCTGCTCACGTCGGCATTGGGCGGCACCACGCGAATCAGCTGATCGACCTCGATCTGGTTGGGATTCGCGATGTTGTTCCATGCGACAAGATCGCGCGGGGCCTGGCCATTGCGCAGGGCGATGCTGTACAGCGTGTCGCCGCGTTTGACGCGGTAGTAGCCGGGAGGCGGCGGCTCCTGCGATGCGGCGCCGCTGGTGCCGGCACGCGAAGTGCGGTCGAGGACAGGGGCTTGATTGCCGGAGGATGCGCAAGCCGCCAGCAGTGCGGCCGACACCATCGCCACAGCGAGCCGGCCGGCGCGTGCGGGGCTTGGACGGTTCATGGAGCTCCGGGAAGTGAACATGCTAAACAGTTCCTGATTTTAACGGGACAAAGAAAACGCCTTCAAGCGCGGTACTGTGAAACTGGAAGCGGCTGCGGCGCTCGATGAGTATGAGTTGCTGCGCGGGGCCGCCATTGCGCTCAGTTGCCACCGGCGCGATCAGGCGGCCGCCGACAGCGAGCTGGTCGAGCAGCGCCTGCGGCACCTCCAACCCCGCCGCGGCCAGGATGATGGCGTCAAACGGCGCGGCCTTCGGCAGCCCCAGCATGCCGTCGCCGTAGTGCAGACGGATGTTTGGCACGCGGAGTGGCCGCAAGTTCGCTTTGGCTTTTTCGTGCAGCGGTCGGACGCGTTCGATCGAGTAGACCTCGTCGGCCAACTGCGCGAGCACCGCGGCCTGATAACCGCAGCCGGTTCCGACTTCGAGCACCCGTGCCAGCGGTGCGCCGCCGCGCCGGGGCCGCTCGCGCACCAGCAGCTCAATCATCCGGCCGACCACCGAAGGCTTCGAGATCGTTTGCTGATGCCCGATCGGCAAGGCGGAATCCTCATACGCCTGAGACGCCAGACCGGCATCGACGAACAGGTGCCGGGGCACCGTGCCGATGGCGGCAAGCACGCGTGCATCGGTCACGCCGCCGGCACGAACGCGGCCGACCAGCGCCTGCCGCGCGCGATCCGACGCCATCCCCCCCGCCGCTGCATTCGCGGCTTGAGTGCGCGCCTGCACCGCACTGGCGGCGACCGCACCGACCACCGCATCCACGCCCGCCACGCGTTGGGGCGCAGGCGACGGTGCCTGCGGCGCCCGCTCGGCCGACACCGTACGTGCCGGCGCCGGTCGCGATCCGGCATTCGACATGGCGCTCACGCCGGAGGAGATCCGCGTCTCGCGCTGACGGCCCGCAGGCTTGCGTTCGACGACGGCGTCGAGCGTCAACGGAAAGCGCCGATCACGCGGGCGTTCAGACATGGGGCTCCGTCTCTCTCAGGGCGTCTGCCAGCGGCGCACGCTGCGCAGCTGCGCCGTATCGGTCAGATCGAGCTGCAGCGGCGTCAACGAAACGAACCCGTGGGCAACGGCATGGAAATCGGTGCCTTCGCTGGCATCCTTGGCGTCGCCGGCGGCGCCCACCCAGTAAATGGGCTCACCGCGCGGGTTGGCTTGCCGGATCACCGGCTGCGACTGGTGCCGCTTGCCCAGGCGCGTCGCGCGCCAGCCTGCCAGCTCGCCGTACGGTACGTTGGGAATGTTGACATTGAGCAGGACCGATCCCTCCAGCGGGTCGGAGAGATATCGCTCGACGACTTCACGCGCGACGCGCTCGGCGGCATCGAGATGTGTCCATCCCTTGTCGACCTGCGAAAACGCGATCGACGGGATGCCAAACAGATAACCCTCGATGGCGGCCGCGACGGTGCCGGAGTACAGCACGTCTTCGCCCATGTTCTGGCCCTGGTTGATGCCGGACACCACCAGGTCGGGCTTCTCTTCGATCATGCCGGTGAGCGCGATGTGCACGCAGTCCGTCGGCGTGCCGTTGACGAAGCGGAAGCCCTTCTGCGCGCCTTCGGTCGCTTCAAACACCGAGAGCGGCCGCTGCAGCGTGAGCGAGTTGGATGCGCCGCTATGGTTCTGTTCCGGCGCCACCACGGTCACGCGGCCCAGCGGACGAAGCGCGCGGGCGAGCGCCGCGAGACCAGGCGCGAGGTAACCGTCGTCATTGGCAATGAGAATATGCATGGCGCGGATTGTAACCGAGCGGCGTGCGTGGTTCGCGCTCCGGGAACGTTGTACACATCCGCAAAAATGCATCTGCACGCCGAGTTGGCAGGCGCCCCGATCAAATCGAACGATCGTGCTTTTATTCGGTTACACTGCCAGACGGAATCGCGTGCGATGCATGCGAGATGGCGAACAATCCAACGCAAGACTGTCGAGGAGACACTCATGAAAGCCGTCGTCTGCAAGACCTGGGGCCCGCCCGAATCGCTGGTCATTGAAACCCTGCCCGATCTCACGCCGGGCGCCGGAGAGGTCGTCATCGATGTGAAGGCCGCGGGAGTGAATTTTCCCGACGTGCTGATCATCCAGAACAAGTACCAGTTCAAGCCCGAACTGCCCTTCACGCCGGGCTCTGAGGTCGCGGGCGTGGTGCATTCGGTGGGCGAAGGCGTGTCGCATGTGAAGGCCGGCGACCATGTGATCGCCTTCCTGGGCCAGGGCGCGTTTGCTTCGCAGGTGAAGGCGTCGGCCAAGGTCGTCATGCCGATGCCGCCCGGCATGGCGTTCGACACCGCTGCCGCCTTCACCCTGACCTATGGCACGTCGCACCACGCCGTGGTGGACCGCGGGCAGTTGAAGGCCGGCGAAACGATGCTGGTGCTGGGCGCCGCCGGCGGCGTCGGACTGGCCGCCATCGAGATCGGCAAGGCCATCGGCGCACGCGTGATCGCCGCGGCATCGAGCGACGAAAAGCTTGCCGTGTGCAAAGAGCACGGCGCCGATGAACTCATCAACTATTCGACAGAAGACCTGCGCGAGCGCATCAAGGCACTGACCGACGGCAAGGGCCCCGACGTGATCTACGACCCGGTCGGCGGCATCTATGCGGAGCCGGCGTTCCGCTCCATCGCCTGGCGCGGCCGCTATCTCGTGGTCGGCTTTGCGAACGGCGAGATTCCGAAGATGCCGCTGAACCTGGCGTTGCTCAAGGGCGCATCGCTGGTGGGCGTGTTCTGGGGTGAATTCGCGCGCCGCGAGCCGAAGGCGAATCTGGCCAACATGACGCAGATGCTCGGGTGGATGCGCGAAGGCAAGATCCGCCCGCACATCTCGGCGCGCTACCCGCTGGAGCAGACCACGCAGGCGCTGCTCGACATGGCGGCGCGCAAGGTGACGGGCAAGGTCGTGATCCAACCCTGAGCGTTCGCACCGCAGACGGAACAAGAGCCGCGCTGGGTTCGTTGCCCAGCGCGGTTTTGTCTTTGCGGCGATACCGGATCAGGCGGCTTCTTCCAGCGTGGGGTAATCGGTGTAGCCCTTTTCCCGACCGCCGTAGAAGGTCGAGCGGTCCGGCTTGTTGAGCTCCGCACCGGCGCGGAAGCGTGCGACCAGATCGGGGTTGGCGATGAACGGCCGGCCAAATGCCACCGCATCGGCCAGGCCGGAAGCGATCATCTGCTCGCCCTCTTGCGCGGTGTAGTTGCCGCAAACGATGAGCGTTCCCTTGAACGCATCGCGCAACTGGCGACGGAAGTCGGTGGACAGCTCGGGGCCGCCTGCCCAGTCGGGCTCGGCGATGTGCAGATAAGCGATGCCGCGCTTGGTAAGTTCGCGCGCGAGATACAGGGCGCTGGCCTCGGCTTGCGCATCGGCGATGTCATGCGCGACAAAGTGCGGCGACAGGCGAATGCCCACGCGATCGGCGCCGATTTCCGCGATGGCGGTGTCGACCACTTCGAGGATCAGCCGCGCGCGGTTCTCGAGTGAGCCGCCGTACTGATCGGTGCGCTGGTTGCTGTTGGTCGACAGGAACTGGTGAAGCAGGTAGCCGTTGGCGGCATGGATTTCGACGAAATCGAAACCCACGCGCCGCGCGCGCAGCACAGCCTGACGGTACTGGGCAATGATGCCCGGGATCTCTTCCGTGGCCAGGGCGCGGGGCTCGCTGGTCTGCACGTTGGCGGCTGTGCCGTCGGGCTGCACAACGAAGCTCTGGGCGCCTTTGGCGACAATGGCCGACGGCGCGACCGGCGCCTGCCCGTTCTCCTGCAGCAGCGTGTGCGAAATGCGGCCCACGTGCCAAAGCTGCTGCGAAATGCGGCCGCCCTTGGCGTGCACGGCGTCCACCACCGCCTTCCAGCCGGCTTCCTGCGCGTCGGTGTACATGCCGGGCGTCCAGGCATAGCCCTGGCCCTGGCGGGAAATCTGCGTCGCTTCCGTTACGATGAGGCCGGCCGTGGCGCGCTGCGCGTAGTACGTCACGTTCAACTCGGTGGGCACATCGCCAGGCTGGCCTGCGCGGGACCGCGTGAGCGGCGCCATCACGACGCGATTGGCCAGGGTCGTGCGACCGACCTGGATGGGGGACAGCAATTGTTGAGGCATCTCGGCTCCTACAAAAAGGACAGCAGGGTTTGACTATTCGACCGGTCATCTAGAACCGGACGTTTAAAAAAGCGAGGAACGTGCCTCGCGATCAATGCGTCGGGGGCGCCAGCAGTGCTTCGGTCTGCGCCAGGCAACTCCTGAAGGGGGACGTGGACCGGTGAGCCTTTGCCTGAAGCGCGCCGCCCATCCACATGCCGTACAGGCTCTCGGCCAGTGCATGCGCATCGGCCACGGGCGGGAGCGAGCCATCGGCCACACCGGCGCAGATGACCGCCTCGATCCGCGCGACCATGCGGTTCATGCCCGCGGAGAGCACCTTGCGCATCGGCTCCGACAGATCCGACACCTCACCGGAAAGCTTGACGGCCAGGCAGGTGAGTTCACACGCACTGCGCTCGTGCAAGTCGATCCAGGCGGTGAAGTAGCGCAGGAGGCGTTCGCGTGCAGTCAGCCGCGTGTCGTTGAAGAGGCTGACGACACCCGCGTCGTAATCCTGGAAGTAACGCTCGAGCATCGCCGCGCCAAAGTCTTCCTTCGACGCGAAGTAGTAATAAAACGAGCCCTTGGGCACCTGGGCCCGGCCGAGGATCTCCGCCAGCCCGACCGCCGAGAACCCGCGGCCGAGGATCAGCTCGGCGCCGGCGGCCAGAATGCGGTCGCGCGTGTCGTGCCGGGCTTCGGCGCCTTCTGCGGTGGCGGGTTCAGGGTGCTTGCTCATGATGGGTGGGATTGTAGTAGACCGACCGTCTAGCTGCATAACCCTGCTTATTGCAGGGTCGATGTGATGTGCGGACGGTCAGAGTTTTTCCGTCTCGCCGGTCTTGGGCTGCCAGCGCATCAGGCGCTTTTCCACGAGGCCCACCAGCCAGTCGAGCACGAGCGCAAATACGGTCAGCACGACGATGCCCGCGAACACGGTGTTGATGTCGAACGTGCCCTCGGCCTGAAGAATGAGGTAGCCCACGCCGCGCGCCGAGCCAAGGTACTCGCCCACCACCGCACCCACAAACGCGAGGCCCACCGACGTATGCAGGGACGAGAACACCCAGCTCGTGGCACTCGGAAGATAGACAAAACGCAGCAGTTGCCGCTGCGACGCCCCGAGCATGCGTGCGTTGGCCAGCACTACCGGGCTCACCTCCTTCACGCCCTGGTAGACGTTGAAGAAGACGATGAAGAACACCAGCGTCACCGCCAGCGCCACCTTTGACCAGATGCCCAGGCCGAACCACACGCCAAAGATCGGCGCCAGGATCACGCGCGGCATCGAATTGGCAGCCTTGATGTACGGGTCCAGCACGGCAGACGCCGCCGGGCTCAGCGCCAGCCAGAGCCCTGCGCCGAGGCCTGTCGCCGTGCCGATGGCGAACGCCAGCACCGTCTCGGCCAACGTCACACCGAGGTGCAGGTAGATATCGCCCTCGGTCACGAACCACGCCCAGATGCGCTGGGCCACGATGATCGGCTCGCCAAAGAAGAACGCGACCTGTTGCGAACGCGTAGCGAAATGCCAGACAGCCAGCGTGGCGACCAGCAGGCCAAGCTGCCACGCACGTAGCGAGAAAGAGGAAAGCGGACGATTTGCCATGAGTACGATCGATCGGATTCGGTTCACGCCACGCGGCGATGCTGCGCGTAGCCCTTGAGCACTTCTTCACGCAGCACATCCCAGATGCGCGCGTGCAGGTCGACAAAACCCGCCTGGTCGCGAATCTCCGCCACGTCGCGCGGGCGCGGCAGATCGATCACGAATTCGCCAATCGGGTGCGTACCGGGCCCGGCGGCCAGCACGACGACGCGGTCGCTCATCGCAATCGCCTCGTCCAGATCGTGCGTGATGAACAGCACCGCCTTGCGCTTGGCGGCCCAGAGGTCCAGCACCTCGTTTTCCATCAACTGGCGCGTCTGGATATCGAGCGCGGAGAACGGCTCGTCCATGAGGATGATGTCGGGGTCGAGTACGAGCGTCTGCGCCAGGCTCACGCGCTTGCGCATGCCGCCCGACAGTTGATGCGGATAACGGTCTTCAAACCCGCCCAGGCCGACGCGCGCCAGCCACGACATCGCCAGATCGCGTGCTTCCTTGTCTGGTGTGCCGCGAAATTCCAGCCCGGCCAGCACGTTGTCGAGCGCGCTGCGCCACGGCATCAGCGCTTCGGCCTGGAACATGTAGCCCGCGCGGCGGTTGATACCGACCAGCGGCTCGCCAAACACGCGCACCTGCCCGGACGACGGCTGCAGCAGCCCCGCCGCGAGATTCAGCAACGTGGATTTGCCGCAACCGGTGGGCCCGACGACGGAGACGAACTCGCCGGCCTGCACATCGAGCGTGGTGTCCTTGACGGCGGTGTAGCGCTGGCCCGGTTTGTCGGGCGAGATGAAGGTGCAGGTGATCCGGTCGAACGAAAGCGCTGGATGGGACATGATGTGCGGTCCAAAAACAATGCGCCCGGCCGAAACCGGGCGCGTTGCCGAAAGCCTGTGAGGCTTACTTGTACTTGGCGTTGGCCTTCTGCACGAAGGCGTTGGTGAAGGTCTGGTCAAGCTTGATCGACTTGCCCTTCACCTCTGCATCGAATTCGGACAACGTGCGCAGCGCCGTAGCGGGGCCGTCGGCAGGCATCGTGCCGTCGGGCGAGATGGCCTCGCGCACCTTGTCCCACGCGGCCAGATACAGCGCGCGGTCACCCAGCAGGTACGACTCCGGTACGGTCTTGACGATGTCCGACGGGCCCGCCTTCTGCAGCCACTTGAGCGCCCGCACCATGGCGTTGGTCAGCGCCTGCGTGGTGTTGGGATTCTTCTGGATGAACGCGGTGGACGCATACAGGCAGCCCGCCGGCATGTTGCCGCCGAACACCGCCTTGGTGTCCGCCAGCGTGCGGGTATCGGACACCACGCGCACCTCGTTCTTCTGCGTGAGCATCGACATGACCGGGTCCAGGTTCGCCAGCGCGTCGATCTGGCCGGCGCGCACGGCGGCGATGGCGCCGTTGCTTGCCCCCACGCCGATGATCGACACCTCGTTCGGCTTGATGCCGGCGCGCGCCAGCACGTAATTCACCATGATGTTGGTCGACGAGCCCGGTGCCGTCACGCCGATCTTCTTGCCCTTCAGGTCACCAATCGACTTGTAGTTGGGCATCGTCTTGTTGTTGACCGCCAGCACGATCTGCGGGGCGCGACCCTGCAGCACGAATTCCTGGTACGCCTGGCCCTTGGCCTGCAGCACCAGCGTGTGCTCATACGCGCCGCTCACCACATCGGCGCTGCCGCCAACCACCGCCTGCAACGCCTTCGCGCCGCCGGCAAAGTCGACGATCTCCACGTCCAGGCCTTCATCCTTGAAGTAGCCGAGGCGTTCGGCGATCGTCAGCGGCAGGTAGTAGAACAACGCCTTGCCGCCCACCGCGATGGTGACCTTGCTCCTTTCAGGCTTGCCCTGCGCCAGGACGGCGGGGCTGGCTGCCAGCAGGCTCGCTGCGCACCACGCCGCGCCAATCCACTTCGCCCAACGGCCGATGCCTCGTGTCCCCATGCTCGTCTCCTGTTCTGCGGCGTTCACTGCCCTGGCGGCGATATTACCGTAATGGCTTGCAACCCAATATGCGGGATCGTCCTAGCTGTTTAACCGTTCGCCTCAGCCACGATGCCTTGCGAGACCAGCGCGTCGATCTGCGCGTCGGTCAGGCCGTGGCCGCGCAGCACGTCGCGCGTGTGCTGGCCCAGGCGCGGAGCGCTGGCCTGCACGACCCCTGGCGTCGCCGAGAGCTTCGGGACGACCCCAGGCATTTCGACGTCGATGCCGGACTGCGTGCGCACAGTCTCGATCACGCCACGTGCGCGGTAATGCGGGTCGGCGGCAATGTCGGCGACGGTGTAGATCGGGCCACTCGGCACCTCGGCCTCATGCAGCGCGGCGAGGACGTCGCCGATGGCCAATGTGGCCGTCCAGGCGTTGATGGCGGCATCGATCTCCTCGGCGCGCGCGGCACGGCCGTCGTTGCGGGCAAGGGAAGGATCGTCAGCGAGATCAGGCCGCCCCATCTTGAGCATCAGGCGGCGGAAGATGTTGTCGCCATTGGCGGCGATC
Organism: Ralstonia sp. RL; assembly: GCF_001683835.1. Classification (NCBI taxonomy): domain Bacteria; kingdom Pseudomonadati; phylum Pseudomonadota; class Betaproteobacteria; order Burkholderiales; family Burkholderiaceae; genus Ralstonia; species Ralstonia sp. RL. Next base: position 16,450 of record NZ_LWRX01000003.1, read on the forward strand.
AGCACGTACTCCCCGCCGGCACAGCGATACGCGTTGGACGGCGCAATGCCCGGCAGCGCGCCGCCTGCGGGCTGGCGGATGGCGCCGAAGACCGAATACTCGGGCAGCAGGCTCTCGGTCAGATTGAAGACCGACTCGTACAGGGCCACGTCGATCATCTGCCCCTTGCCGCCGCGCGCGTCACGCTCGTACAGGGCCAGCAGCACCCCCAGCGCACCATGCAGGCCGGCGATCGTGTCGCCCAATGACAGGCCGGCACGTGAGGGCGGGCGGCCCGGCTCGCCGGTCAGGTAGCGCAGGCCTGCCATGGCCTCGGCAATCGCGGCAAACCCGGGCTCGTCGCGCTTCGGTCCGGTCTGGCCGTAGCCCGACACGCGCAGCATGATGAGCTTCGGGTTGATGGCGGACAGCGCTTCGTACGACAGCCCCCACTTCTCCATCGTGCCGGGGCGGAAGTTCTCGATGAGCACGTCGGCCTCTGCGGCGAGCTTGCGCACCACGTCCTGCCCCTGCGGCACGCGCAGGTCCACGCAGACGGACTGCTTGTTGCGCGACTGCGCTTCCCACCAGACCGAGGTGCCCTCATGCAGCATCCGCCATTTTCGCAGCGGATCGCCCTGCCCCGGCGGCTCGATCTTGATGACCTGCGCGCCAAAATCGGCGAGCGTCTTGGCGGCGAACGGCCCGGCGATGAGTTGCCCGAGTTCCAGCACGCGGATGTTCTGCAAAACCTGAGTCGACATGGATCGGTATGGAAAGCGTTGAATTCAGAGCGCAGCAGGGTTGCCGAGCAGATGCGTCATCAGAAGACGCGCGGAACTGGTCAGCGCATCGGGGTCGCGCACGCCCACGAGCAGACGGCGATGCGCCCATTCGTCCTGCAGCGGCACCAGCGCGAGGCCCGCGCCCGGCAGGCTCGACACGTGCCCCTGCGCGGCAATGCGCGGCAGCACGCCCACGCCCAGCCCGGAGGCGACCATGCGGCAGACGGCCTCAAAGCTGCGCACCTGGATGCGCAGGCGCAGCGGCTTGCCCATGCGCTGGCTTTCCTCCAGCAATTGCGCCGCGAGCGACGTGCCGGGCGGCAGGCTGACGAAATCGAAGTCCACCGCATCGGCAAAATGCACGTGCTTGCGGCCGGCCAGCGGATGGTTGCGCGGCGTCACGAGGGCGAGGTCGTCCTCGCGGTAGTCGAACCATTGCAGCCCCTCGCATGGCGTGCCGGCCGCGAAGATGCCAAGGTCTGCGCGGTTCTCGCGCAGCGCCGCGACGATATCGCCGCTGTCCTGCTCCTCCAGCGCGATGCGAATGGCGGGGTTGGCCAGCATGAAGGCAGCCAGGTCGTCGGCCAGGAACTGCGTGATCGAGGAGGTATTGGCCCACACGCGCACCAGCCCGCGCGTGCCAGCCGCAAAGTCCGACAGCGCGCCCGCCATGCGCTCGACGTCCTGGAGGATGCCCACGGCATGGCGGAAGCACGCCTGGCCGGCCTCGGTCAGCTCCACGCCCGCTGCGTGGCGATACAGCAGCGGCGCGCCCACGGCCGCTTCGAGGTCGGAAATCCGCTTGCTGGCCGCCGCTACCGCCAGATGCGACTGCCGTGCGCCGGCCGAGATACTGCCCAGCCGGGCCACCGCCACAAACAGGCCGAGGGTGACGAGATCAAAGCGGGCGAGGTTCATCGTGGGAGCTGGAGGTGGAAAAGATGCAACATCAGACGTCAGATCGCGGCACGTTCCATGCTGTTTCATGCGGCCGTCACCCGCCCGTGGTTAACATGGCGGACTTTGGCCGTTCACAGACCGTCTGATTGCAGAAGGATTCTAACGGCGTTCTCACCGCTTCCTGCCATGCTGCTGTTCCCATCACGCCTGCTTTGCCTGACCGCCCTGCCCACCTTGATGCTCTGCGCCAGCCCGGCCTTTGCGGACGACGACGCAACGCATTGGGCGATCAGCGATCCGGACCGTTTCGCCGTGCATGGCCAGGCCACGTACGTGTGGCAGCACGACCTGTCGTTCCATTCGCCGTACAGCGGCCCCAACAGCCTGTCGGGCCGATCGACTGCCAGCTATTCGGTCACGACCACGCTCGACCTCGGCATGCGCCTGTGGAAGGGCGCGGAAGTCCACATCAACCCGGAAATCGCGTTCGGACAGCCTTTCTCCGGCCTGCACGGGCTGGCCGGCTTCAGCAACGGCGAGCTGGCCAAGACGGCCGGGCCCGACCCGACCGTGTATCGGGCACGCGCGTTCTTCCGCCAGACCGTGGGCCTGGGCGGCGGCAGCGAAGACCAGGAGCCCGACATGAACCAGTTTGCCGGCCCCGTCGACAAGCGGCGGCTCGTCTTCACGGCAGGCAATTTCTCGGTGCTCGATGTATTCGACAGCGTGACGTACGCCCATGACCCGCGCACGCAGTTCCTGAACTGGTCGTTCCTTACGCATGGCGCGTTCGACTATGCCGCAGACGCCCGTGGCTACACCTGGGGCGCCGCGCTGGAGTATTACGACGGCGACTGGGCCTACCGCCTGGGCCGCTTCATCCAGCCGGCCGAATCGAACGGCCTGGCGCTCGATACGCGTATCGGCCGGCACTACGGCGACGTCTTCGAAGTGGAACGCAGCCACACGCTGGCCGGGCAGCCGGGCAAGCTGCGCGTCATGCTCTTCCGCAACAAGGCCGACATGGCGCGCTATGACGACGCCATCGCCCTTGGCCAATCGACCGGCAGCGCACCGGACGTCAACCTCGTGCGGCGCGGGCACGCCAAGGTCGGCATCGGCGTCGGCGCCGAACAGCAGATCAACGACGACATCGGCGTATTCGCACGTGCGTCGTGGGCGGATGGCAAAACGGAAACCTATGCGTTTACGGAAATCGACCGCTCGGTGTCATTCGGCACACTGGTCAAAGGCAGCAAGTGGGGCCGCACGGACGATACGGTCGGCGTAGCGGCCGCCATCAACATGCTGTCGCCGGATCATCGCCGCTACCTGCAGCGAGGCGGCATGGGCGTCTTTCTGGGCGATGGCAAGCTGAACTACGCGCCCGAGCAGATCGTCGAGGCGTTCTACAGCTTCCAGGCGGCCAAGCACCTGTGGATCAGCGCCGACGTGCAGTGGATCCGCAACCCCGGCTACAACGCGGACCGCGGCCCGGCGGTCTTCTTCGGCACGCGCCTGCATACCGAATTCTGACGGCAGGGCGTCAGCCTAGAGCTGGCGCCGATCGAGCACCGCGCGGGCGATGGTGCCCGCATCCACATATTCGAGTTCACCACCGACAGGCACGCCGCGCGCCAGCCGCGTCGCCCTGATGCCGCGCGCCTTGAGCATTTCGCCGATGTAGTGCGCGGTGGCCTCGCCCTCGCTGGTGAAGTTCGTCGCGAGAATGACCTCGGAGCACGGACCGCCCAGCGCCGGGTCGGTCGCGCGGGCGAGCAGGCGTTCGAGATGGATTTCCTTGGGGCCGATGTTGTCCAGCGGCGAGAGCCGCCCCATCAGCACGAAATACTGTCCGCGATAGGTCAGTGTCTGCTCGATCATCATCTGGTCGGCAGGCGTTTCGACCACGCAGAGCAACGATGCATCGCGGCGCGGATCGAGGCAGGTCTCGCAGACTTCCTGCTCGGTAAAGGTGTTGCAGCGGCTGCAGTGGTGAATGGCCTCCGTTGCCTCGGTCAACGCCTGCGCCAGCCGCGAAGCCCCTTCGCGGTCATGCTGCAGGAGGTGGTAGGCCATGCGCTGCGCCGACTTCGGGCCCACGCCCGGCAGCACGCGCAAGGCTTCCACAAGCATCTGCAACGCCGAGGGCGTACCCGGACCCGCGCGCATCACGGATGCTCCGTCACGGCCGTGTAGTGCAGCACTTCCGGCATCGGCTCATAGAAGTGATGCAGCAGCGCGCGCCAGCGCTGGTACTCGGCGGACTGCCGGAAACCGACGGTGTGGTCTTCCAGTGTCTGCCACTGCACGAGCAACAGGTAGTCGCCCGGCTTTTCCAGGCAGCGCGACAGCGTGAGCGAAACAAAGCCCCGCATCGCGCCGATGATGTGGCGCGCCTCGTCAAAGGCCGCCTCGAAGGCAGCCTCCTGACCCGGTTTGACGTGCAGCAGCGCAGACTCCAGCACCATGGCGCAGCGGCTTAGAACGGCAGCTTGAAGCCCGGCGGCAGCATGCCCGCCATGCCGCCCAGGCCCGACGTGACGGAGCCCATTTTCTCCTGCGTGGTGGCCTCGGCCTTGCGCACGGCATCGTTGAAGGCGGCGGCAATCAGGTCTTCCAGCAGGTCCTTGTCTTCGCCCTCGGCCAGCAGGCTCGGGTCGATGGACACGCGCTTCACGTCGTTCTTGCAGGTCATCACCACCTTCACGAGGCCGGCGCCGGACACGCCTTCCACCTCGATCTGGCCGAGCTGTTCCTGCATCTTCTTCATGTTTTCCTGCATCTGCTGGGCCTGCTTCATCAGCCCGGCGATCTGGCCTTTCATCATGGTCGTTGCTCCTTGGAATGGGTCATGCAGGGCGTGCCGCTCGTGCAGGCGCGCCGGTGTTGGGTGTGGAATCCTGAATGCGGGTCAGTGCGCGTGCGGTTGAATCGAACCGGGGATCACCTGAGCGGCAAAATCCCGGACGAGCGCCTGCACGAACGGGTTGGCGGCAATCGCCTCTTCTGCGTCCCGCTGACGCTGGGCACGCTGCTCGGCGTCCACAGCGGCGGCGGTCGCGCGTGCGGCACCGATGTCGCACGCCACGCGCACGGGCGTACCGAAATGCTCGCTCAGCGCAGCCTCGAGCCGTTCGACGACACCGGCCTCGGTCAACGCAGGCAGGGGTACGCGCAGGCGCATCGTCGCGCCCTCCACGGCCACGAGTTCGCTTTGATACGCCAGCTGTTGGGCCAGGCCGCGCATCGGCAGGCGCGCGGCCAGCGCGGGCCAATTGCCATCGAATGCGGGCAGCCCGCTTGCGCTCAGATCCGGGGGCGTCGCCTCCGCCACGGGCTCCGCAACCTCGGCCTGGGCAGGAGCCGATACAACCGCCGGCGCCTGAATCTGCGCCGGACGTGCAGGCTCGGGCGTGCCGGGCCGCGCGCTGGAGGCCGCGTCCCAACCTGCAAAGGCCGCGTCGATGTCCTCCAGAGACGGCGACGCGAATTCGCCCGGCATCTCATCCCACGGCGGTGGGCCATCGTCGGCGGCTGGGGCCGCCGGGGCGGCCGGCGCGCGGGACTCACGGCGCGGTGGCGGCGATGCCGGTGCCGCG
>NZ_LWRX01000125.1:0-953 GCF_001683835.1 Ralstonia sp. RL
AGCTTGGCCGGCCAGAACGGATCGCTGTCGCCAGCTGCCATTCGCGCGCGCGCGATCAGTGCCGCGCGCCCCATCTGCCAGCCACCGGCCACGATGCCGAGGAGGAACAAAAAAGGCACGGCGCCAGCATGCGTTGCCTTGGGATGCGCCTTGAAGTTGGCGACAATCCAGTCGACGGCCCTTTCCACCGCATCGATGCCTGCCAACTGACGGGCACCGATGCCCGCCAGATCGCCATCTAGTTTCGCCGCATCGGCCCGCATCTCGGCAATCACGGACTTGATGGTGGCCCCCTGTTCGCGCGCAATCTTGCGGCCGATGAGGTCGTTGGCCTGAATGGCCGTCGTCCCTTCGTAGATGGCCGTGATACGGGCATCGCGCAGGTGCTGGGCCGCACCGGTTTCCTCGATGAAACCCATCCCGCCATGCACCTGGACGCCGAGCGAGGCAATGTCGATGGCGCTTTCAGTGCTCCAGCCCTTGACGACCGGAATCATCAGATCGGCGAAGGCCTGGCCTTTCCTGCGCCGGGCTTCATCCGGATTGCAGTGGGCGTGATCCTGGGCCGCCGCCGTCACGTAGGCCAACGCCCGCATGGCCTCGATGCGGGAGCGCATCGACATCAGCATGCGACGGACATCCGGATGCTTGATGATCGGCACTTTCGGGCCTCCCTTGACACCCAGCTCGGTTCCCTGGACGCGATCCCGGGCATACGCCACGGCACGCTGGTAGGCGCGCTCGGCATCCCCCAGCCCCTCCAGGCCGACGTTGAAGCGGGCGGCATTCATCATGATGAACATGTACTCCAGACCGCGATTCTCCTCGCCGACCAGGGTGCCGATCGCACCGCCGTTGTCGCCAAAGGCCAGCACCGCTGTCGGGCTGCCGTGAATGCCGAGCTTGTGCTCGATTGATACGCAATACACATCGTTGCGCTCACCCGGCGTCCC
>NZ_LWRX01000198.1:0-2253 GCF_001683835.1 Ralstonia sp. RL
GATCGCCGCCACCCAGGTGTACACTTCGCTGGATTTCCAGCGGCTGGCGCAGGTGTACGACGCCGCGCACCCGCGCGCGAAAAAGGTCAGCACGGACAAGTAAGCGCTGTTCGCAGCGCATTCATCATCGCGCATTTGTTATCGATATCATGCTCACCATTACTCTCAAGCCCGGCAAGGAAAAAAGCCTGCTGCGCCGCCACCCCTGGATCTTCCCGACCGCGATCGACCGCATCGACGGCAAGGCGGAGGAAAAAAACCGGCCGGGCGCGACCGCCATCGTGCAATCCGCCTCCGGCCAGTTCCTGGCGCGCGCCGCATTCAGCCCGCACTCGCAGATCCGGGCGCGCGTCTGGAGTTTCGACGAGAACGAACCCGTCGATCATGCGCTGATCAAGCGCCGCGTGAAAAAAGCGCTGGCCTATCGCCGCTCCATGGTGAATGACACCGATGCGATCCGCGTCATCTTCGGCGAAGCCGACGGCTTTCCGGGGCTGGTGGCGGACTGGTACGGCGGCGCCGCAGGGCACGTGGTGTGCCAGTTCCAGTCGGCCGGCGTGGAAGCGTGGAAGGCGCCGATCGTGCAGGCGCTGATTGCGGAGAGCGGCTGCCCGAACGTGTACGAGCGGTCGGACGCCTCGGTGCGCGAACGCGAAGGCTTGCCGCTGGTGACCGGCGTGCTGGCCGGCAGCGAGCCGCCGGAGGAAACGCTGGTGACGGAAAACGGCGTGCGCTACGCGGTCGACATCCGGAACGGGCACAAGACCGGCTTCTACATCGACCAGCGCGACAACCGCCGGCTGGTGATGGAGCATGCGGCGGGGCGCGATGTGCTCAACTGCTTCTGCTACACCGGCGGCTTTTCGCTGGCGGCGCTGAAAGGCGGCGCCGCCAGCGTGATCTCGATCGACTCGTCGGGCGAGGCGCTCGCCATCGGCCAGCGCAACGTCGCGCTCAACGGCTTCGACGCCGCCCGCGCCGAATGGCGGGATGCCGACGTGTTCAAGACGCTGCGTTCGCTGCGCGAACAGGGCAAGTCGTTCGATCTGATCGTGCTCGACCCGCCCAAGTTCGCCTCCTCCCCCGCCCAGGTGGAGCGCGCGGCGCGCGCCTACAAGGACATCAACCTGCTCGGCTTCCAGCTGCTGCGGCCGGGCGGATTGCTGTTCACCTACTCGTGCTCGGGTGCGATCAGCGCCGACCTGTTCCAGAAAATCGTCGCCGGCGCCGCCAACGACGCCAGGACCGATGCCTTCATCCTGCGGCGGCTGTCGGCCGGCATCGACCATCCGATGACGACCAGCTTCCCGGAGGGCGAATATTTGAAGGGATTGATGCTGCAAAAACCTTGATTTAATGGCAATTTTTGCAGCCCGATAGCAAGTCGGTCATAATTCCCGCTCCTGTTTTTCACAGCCTTGCTTCAATGAGCGTCAAAGCCAAACCGGCCGCCGCAGAACGCAGCGAGCGCCAGCTCGACGAACAGCGCATGCTGGCACTGGCGGAATCGCAATTGCGCAGCGCCTCGGTGCGCATTACCGCCTCGCGCGTGAAGGTATTGGCGGCGCTCCTGGGCGCGCAGCGCGCCTTTTCGCACCAGGACGTGCAGGATGCGTTCGCCGACATGGACCGCGTGACGCTGTACCGCGCGCTCGACTGCCTGACCGACGCCGGGCTGGCGCACAAGATCGCCGGCGACGACCGCGTGTTCCGCTACAGCGCCGGCGCCGAGCATCAGCCACACCATCAGCACGGCCATTTCAAGTGCACCCGCTGCACCAAGGTGTTTTGCCTGGACAGCATCGCAGAGGCCGGTCTGCTGCAAAACGCGTTGCGGGAGACTCTTGGAAAAGGCTTCCGCAGCCACGATATTGAATTCACCATTAAAGGATGGTGCGCCGACTGCGCACAATAAAAACATGGCACTTGTCCCCGCAACCATACTGACCGGCTTTCTCGGCGCCGGCAAGACCACCCTGCTCAACCGCATCCTGCGCGAGCCGCACGGCTACCGGATCGCGGTGATCGAAAACGAGTTCGGCCAGGAGAACATCGACAATGAAATCCTGGTCCAGGACAGCAACGAGCAGATCGTCGAGATGAGCAACGGCTGCGTATGCTGCACGGTGCGCGGCGACCTGATTGTCGCCCTGTCCACGCTGGCGCAAAAGCGCAATGCGGGCGAGCTGCAGTTCGACCGCGTGGTGATCGAAACCACCGGCCTGGCCAATCCGGGGCCGGTGGCGCAGACCT
>NZ_LWRX01000026.1:0-1841 GCF_001683835.1 Ralstonia sp. RL
CGATGCCGGCGTACATGGCAGCGGCGATCGAACGCCATGTCCGGACTTCGTCCGCGCCGAGTCCGACGCGTGCGGACAGCGCGCGCCAGCGCTGCGTCCAGCGCTCCTGCAGGATGCGCGCCGCCGCCGCCGCGCATTCCAGGTTCCATTGCGCCATCCAGTTGGTGTACGCGTTGTCGTCGACGCCGTCGTGGTATTCGTCCGGCCCGATCACCTGCCGGATGTGATAACGCCCGTCGGCCTCGATGCGGCCGCGGCTGGCCCAGAAGCGCGCGGTCTCCAGCAGCATCTCGCCGCCGGGGCCGCCCAGGAACTCGTCGTCGCCGCTCGCCTGCCAGTACTGCCAGACCGCATAGGCGACGTCGGCGCTGATATGGTGCGCCTGCGCGCCGGTCAGCACCGGAAGCACCTCGCCGGTGGGCGCGACCGCGTGCGACGGCGTGACGTCCTCTCCGGAATCGGCCGACTCCCAGGCATACAGCGCGCCGGCATAGCCGCGCCGGCGCGCGTTTTCCCTGGCCGCGTCCAGCGTGTGGTAGCGGTACATCAGGAGGGCGCGCGCCGACGCCGGGTCGGTGAGGGTGTAGAACGGCAGCAGGTAGATTTCGGTGTCCCAGAACACATGGCCCTTGTAGCCCGCGCCGGTCAGCGCGCGCGCGCCGATGGATACATGCTCGTCCCCGGGATTGGCGGCCGACACCAGGTGATAGCAGGCGAAGCGCAGCGCGCGCTGCGCTTCCGGGTCGCCGCTGACCTCGACGCCGGCCGTCTCCCAGCGCCGCTCCCATGCCGCCGCATGGCGCCGCACGGCGGCGGGCGCGCCCTCGGCCAGCAGCCGCTGCAGCTGCGCGAGCGCGGCTTCCGACGGCTGCCCGGTGTCGCGCGAGGTGTAACACACCTGGAACCAGTCGTTGCGATAGGTCTTGCCGGCCTCGACCACGATCTCCAGGGTCTGGTCCAGCCGGCCCGCGCTGCGGCCGGTGCAGGCATCGCCGCCGTCGGCAACGCAAAAGCGGGTCGCCAGCGCCATCGCGATGCTGGTCCCGGTGCGCGTCCTGTGCTCGAACACCTGCACCGGACCGTAAGGCGTGTCGCGGCAGGTCACGACCGGCGCGAAGGCGTCGCCGGACATGCCCGGCGTCAGCAGGAAGCCGGAGCGTATCTCCATCGGGCCGGAGTAGGTTTCCGATACACAAAGCGAGGATTGCAGCAGGACATGCCGCTCGGCCAGCGAGGCGATGCGCAGAAAACTGATGCACATCACGGGACCATCCGGCTGCCCGAAGCGGAATTCGCGCCGGAACATGCCATGCCGCATATCGAGCAGGCGACGGTGCCCGGTGACCGCCAGCTTTGCCATTGCCAGGGGCTGCGGGCCGATGCGCTGCGCCAGCAGGGTCCAGCCCGGCAGGGCCAGCAGTTCCGGCTGCCGGGAAGGCGGGATGATGTCAAAGACACCCGCGATGAAGACGGTGGGCGCCGACATGGCGCCGCCGAACGGAAGGGAGCCGCGGCTGCCGAGATAGCCGTTGGAAACGGCGAACAGCGACTCGAACTCGTGTTCGCGGATCGGCGTGAATTCGTCATCCAGCATCACCCAGGCGGGATCGTCGCCGGCGGCGTCGGCCGCGCAAGCGGACGAAGCGCAGCAGGCGGACCAAGCGGACGATGGGGACGATGGGGACGATGGGGACGATGGGGACGAGGAGGGCGTGGGGTGCGAGGTGGGCGGGAAATCGGGCATGGCCGTCTGTGGCGGCTGGCCGGCGCAATCGTTCATGTCGTGCTTCGCCTCCATGCCGGTCAAGCCGCCGCAACCTGGGCCAGGTCCTGCACCACCA
>NZ_LWRX01000104.1:0-775 GCF_001683835.1 Ralstonia sp. RL
GACCTCGCGGAATCCCGGGCGGCGTTCGCTCCGTTACTGGAGGCGACCGCCGCCATCCTTCCCTGGCTGGCCCGGCCGAAGCCGCCCCGCTTTGCCCCCGGCCTCAATGCGCGCTGGATCGCGGCCTGCCAGCAACTTCATGAAGCCTGGCAGGCACGTCATGGCCACGCCGGCCACGTGCGACCGGCCATCTTCCGGCTCTACGCCATCGCGCTGGAAACCGCCGATGCGGATTGCCTGCGCCTCGGCGAAGCCTTGGCCACTGCCGCCGACCGTCTGGAAGACGAAATGCCGCCGACCCGCCTGATCGCGGCACTCAGCGCGACCATTGAAACCCTGCGCGAGCCGGCCGGTCTGGAACATGACGCGTTTGGCGAACGGGCGCGCCATTTTGCCGCCCGACTGGAGAGCGCGGCAGCCGCGGGTGAAAGCAGCGAACGTTCGACCGTGCTGGACCAACTGTTTGTGGACGAGGCACGCGAACAGCTGGAATTGCTGCGCGACGCGCTGGCCGCCCTGCCGCCGGATGCCTACGTCCTGACGATGGAAGCCCTCAAGCTGGCGCAGCAGGCCGAGACCCTCGAGATCTGGGGCATCATGCATCAGGCCCGGCAACTGGCGGACTGTGTTGCCCGGCACGGCAGCGAACTCGACCTGCCGGCAATCCGTGACGAACTCGCGGAGCAGCTGCGTGGCCTGGAGATCGGCATCGCCGCGCTCGTCATCTAGAACAGGGGCTACTCCGCCCGCCGGCAGCACAACGCTGCGGCGTATT
>NZ_LWRX01000082.1:0-3074 GCF_001683835.1 Ralstonia sp. RL
CTGCCGCCCGCCGCGCCGGCCCATGTGCCGGCGTCCGCCACCGGGCAAGCGGCGCCGCCGCCATGGAGCATGACGCAAGGCGAGCCGGCCGGGGCGGCGGCGCTGCCGGCGCAGGATGCCGGCGGCAAAAAGCCGGGCCTCGAAGAGATCCAGCGGCGCCTGGCCGCGATGATGGCGAACGGGCGCACCCCGTCATTGCAGGAGGTCGATGCCGTGCTGGCCGATTTGCAGCGCAACCAGGGGAAAAACAATGTGGCCGGGGTGGACCTGGCGGCGCTGCGCGAGAACCTCGCTCGCGCCGCTGAAATCCAGCGGCTGGCCAAGGAAATGGAAACGCTGTCGCGGCAGCCGGGCAAGCCCGATCTGCCCCGCATGCAAGCCCTGCTCGCGCAGATCCAGCAACAGCAGGCCGGATTGCGGATGGATGTCGGCACCAAGCCGGCGCAACCGGCCTCCGGCAGATGATGATCAGGATCGGTCAACGCGCGCAGCGCGGCTTCAGCCTGCTCGAACTGGCGCTGGCGCTGGCGGCGCTGGGCTTGATGATCTGGTCCGGGGCCGGCCCTTTCGCCGACGCCGCCAGCCGCCGCGATCGCGACGCGGCGCAGGCGCACGGCAGGGTCATGCTGGAAGAGCTGCGCGCCTTTGCGCTGGCCCACGCGCGCCTGCCGTGTCCGGATACCGACGGCGACGGCTGGGAGGGCGACGCCGGCGGCGCCTGCCCGCCCGGGGTCGAGACGGGCTGGCTGCCTTACCGCACTCTGGGGCTGGACATACCGAATCCCCGCTTGCGCGCCGTGTATGGCGTCTATCGCAATCCGCTCGCGGCGGCGGGCAATGCCGATCTGACGCTGCGCCTCGAACGCTCGACGCCCCCGGACGCCAGCGGCGACCCGGGGTACCAGAGCGTGCGGGATCTGATTGCCGCGCTCAATTTCGCCGCGGCGGAGCCGCCCGTGGCCACGCATGTGTACCTGACAGGAGACGACGGCGCGCAGGGCGCGGTCGATTGCGCCGGCAATGTGCGCAGCCATCCGGCGGTGATGCTGGTGATGCCGGTGACCGACCGCGACGGAAACGGCAACCCCTTCGACGGCGCGCATGCGGATCTGCTCCTGTCCGGACGGTGCGCGCAGGCGCCCGGTACGGCCGCCACCGCGACGCGTGACGACGTCGTGGCGGCGGAAAGCCTTGCCGCACTGGCCGGCTGGCTGGCTGCCCATGACCATTGAAACGCATTGAAAGAAACAGCATGAAACAGTCTTTACCATCGAGAACGAGCCGCCTGAAAGCGCTGCCGATAAGCGTGCCGCGGCATAGGAAGCTGCTGTCGGCGCTGTGCGCCACCGTCTGTCTGGCGGGTTGCGCCGCCACCGGCACGCCGCGCAGCGTGGACAGCCTGCCCAAGGTCGAATACGAAGCGGTCAGGCGCATGAGCGAAAACGTGCTTGCCGAGTCGAAAAAGCTCTCGGCCGCCCACGACACGCTGCAAAAGGAGCTGTCCGCCCCCAGGCAGCCGGTGGCCTTGCCACTGGTGGCGCCGGCGCTGGACCCGCTGGAGGCCAAGACCATCAACGTCAGCATGATGGGCGCTTCGGTGGGCCAGCTGCTCGCCGCGGTCGCCGACCAGGCCGGATTGAATCTCGTCGTCGAGCCGGCCGTGCTCGCGCTCGACAAGCGCGCCGACATGTACCTGAAAAAGGTCAGCCTGCGCGAAGCCTTCAACGAGGTCATGCGCGCGTTCGACCTGGCGGGGGAAATCAAGGGCAACACCTTGCGCGTGAACCTGATGGACGAGCGCGTGTTCGCGCTGGACTTGCTCAACACCGCGATGTCGCTGGACGTGTCGTCCGGCGGCAATGTGTTCGGCGCCAACAACAGCAGCAACGGCAGCTCCAACGCCTTGCGCGGCAACGTTACGCTGTCCGGCAACAACGGCAGCAAGGTCGATCCGTACGAACAGATCGAGCTCGGGGTCAGGCGCATCCTGGGAGAAGCCGACGACGCCAAAAAGCCGGCCCCGGCAATGGACGATACGGCCAGGGACAAACGCGCGGCATACAGCCTCAACCGCACCAGCGGCAGCCTGTATGTGATGGCGCGCCCGTCGCAAATCCGTTCGATCGAAAAGATGCTCGACCGCACGCAGAAGATCCTGCGCCGCCAGGTTCAGATCGAGGCGCAGCTGATCGACGTGCAGCTCAACGACGGCTTCGAGCTGGGAGTGGACTGGAACCTGTTGCGCCATCATGCCGCCGCCGGCTTCGGCGTCAATCCTGCGCGGCTCAATGCGGTCGAGGCCGCGCTGCCGCAACCGGGGGCTGCGCTGCCGCCGCGCACGCTTTCCATTCCGGCGCAGCTCGTCGGCTCGCAAAGCGGCCCGTCCTTCGGCGCCGCCTATCAGTCCGGCGCGTTCGGCATCGTGCTCTCGGCGCTGCGCTCCTTCGGCAACGTCAAGGTGCTGTCCAATCCGAGCGTGCAGGTGCGCAACGGCATCCCGGCGCTGCTCAGCGTCGGCACGACGTCGCGCTATGTATCCAAGTCGACCGTGACGCAGACCAATCCGGGCGGCGGCGCCAGCACGACCTCCGCCGATGTGCAGACGGATGCGGTATTTTCCGGGGTCATGATCGGCGTGGTGCCGTTCGTGCGCGACGACGGCCGCATCGAACTGATGGTGCATCCGATGCAGACCGACGTCGATGCCAAGAGCCTGCAGCTGATTGACGTCGGAAACGGCAACCGCGTGACGCTGCCGGTCGTCAATTTCAAGGGGATGACCACCACGCTCAACGTGAGCGATGGCGACACGGTGCTGATCGGCGGCCTGATCGACCAGCGCACCAGCGACGACGACCGCGGCGCGCCGGCCGCTTCCGATATCCCGCTGTTCGGCACGCTGTTCGGCAACAAGCGGAACACGCATGCCAGCCGCGAACTGATCATGGTGCTGAGGGTGAAGGTGCTATGAGCCTGATTCACGACGCCCTCAAGGAAATGGAGCGGCCGGCGGCTGCCGCAACCAATGCATTGCCGCGCAGCGGGCAACCGCCGGCGCCCGCCGCGAAAGCGCC
>NZ_LWRX01000155.1:0-646 GCF_001683835.1 Ralstonia sp. RL
CAGGAAGTAGCCCGGGAAGCCCATCTTGATGATGGTGTCGGTCTCGAACTTCAGGCGCTCCTCGTAGCGCGGCCGGTTCTGCTCGCGCTTGGCCTCGTCCGGATACAGCTGCCTGAGACGCAATTCAAGACCTTCCTTGGCCTGCTGCACCAGGAAGTCGTCGAGCGACATGCCGTCCGGCGTGGGAAACAAGGGAAGTTTCGGCTTGCCCAGTTCCAGCTGCAGGTTGCAGCGCTTGGCGATCTCGACCGAGTTCTGCAGCGCTGCCGGCAGGTCGGCGAACGCTTCGGCCATCTCGGCCTGGGTCCGGAAGCACTGCTGCTCGTTGAAGCGCTTCACGCGCCGCGGGTTGGCGAGGATTTCGCCTTCGGCGATGCAGGTGCGCGCCTCGTGCGCGATGAATTCTTCCGGCTTGAGGAACTGGATCGGATGCGTCGCCACCACCGGCAGCTTCAGGCGCGATGCCAGCGCCACCGCCTGGCGCACATGGTTTTCCATGTTGGGCTGGCCGTAGCGTTGGATCTCGATGTAGAACCGGTCCGGGAAAATGTCCGCCCAGCGCTGCGCGCAGCGTTCGGCCGCCGCGATATTACCGTTGTCGATCGCCATCCCGACATCGCCGGCGTGCGCGCCGGACAGCGCAATC
>NZ_LWRX01000081.1:0-8468 GCF_001683835.1 Ralstonia sp. RL
TCGGGCGCGCCTTTCTTTGCTTGCTTTCTTTGGCAAGACAAAGAAAGTAAGTCGCCCCCGGCAGGGGGAGAAACAAGGGATGGACCCACACCATGAACACAGCACACCGCAAACCCCTCCCCGGCACACACCTCGACTACTTCGACGCGAGAGAAGCCGTCGAAGCCATCCAAGCCGGCGCCTACGACAAGCTCCCCTACACCTCCCGCGTCCTCGCCGAGAATTTGGTACGCCGCTGCGACCCGTCCACCCTCACCGCCTCGCTCAAGCAACTGATCGAGCGCAAACGCGACCTCGACTTCCCGTGGTTCCCGGCCCGCGTGGTCTGCCACGACATCCTCGGCCAGACCGCATTGGTGGACCTCGCCGGCCTGCGCGATGCCATTGCCGACCAGGGCGGCGACCCGGCCAAGGTCAACCCGGTCGTGCCGGTGCAGCTGATTGTCGACCACTCGCTGGCCGTCGAATGCGGCGGCTTCGACCCCGACGCGTTCGCCAAGAACCGCGCCATTGAAGACCGCCGCAACGAAGACCGCTTCCACTTCATCAACTGGACCAGGCACGCGTTCAAGAACGTCGACGTGATCCCCGCGGGCAACGGGATCATGCACCAGATCAACCTGGAGAAGATGTCGCCCGTCATCCAGGCGCACGACGGCGTGGCCTATCCCGACACCTGCGTCGGCACCGACAGCCACACGCCGCACGTCGATGCGCTGGGCGTGATCGCCATCGGCGTGGGCGGGCTGGAAGCCGAAAACGTGATGCTCGGCCGCGCCTCGTGGATGCGCCTGCCGGACATCGTCGGCGTGGAGCTGACCGGCCAGCGCCAGCCCGGCATCACCGCCACCGACATCGTGCTGGCGCTGACCGAATTCCTGCGCAAGCAGAAGGTCGTGGGCGCGTACCTGGAGTTCTACGGTGAAGGCGCGTCCAAGCTGACGCTGGGCGACCGCGCCACCATCTCGAACATGGCACCGGAATACGGCGCCACGGCGGCGATGTTCTCGATCGACCAGCAGACGCTCGACTACCTGCGCCTGACCGGCCGCAGCGACGAGCAGGTCAAGCTGGTCGAAACGTACGCCAAGACCGCGGGCCTGTGGTCCGACACGCTCAAGAACGCCGAATACGAACGCGTGCTGCGCTTCGACCTCTCCAGCGTGGTGCGCAACATGGCCGGCCCGTCGAACCCGCACGCGCGCGTGGCCACGACCGACCTCGCTGCCAGGGGCATCGCCGGCAGGTGGGAAGACACACCGGGCCAGATGCCCGACGGGGCCGTCATCATCGCCGCCATCACGAGCTGCACGAACACCAGCAACCCGCGCAACGTGATCGCCGCCGGGCTGCTGGCACGCAATGCCAACCGCCTGGGCCTCACGCGCAAGCCGTGGGTCAAGACCTCGCTCGCGCCGGGCTCCAAGGCGGTGGAGCTGTACTTGAAGGAGTCGGGCCTGAAGGAAGAACTCGAGAAGCTCGGCTTCGGCATCGTCGCGTTTGCCTGCACCACCTGCAACGGCATGAGCGGCGCGCTGGACCCGAAGATCCAGCAAGAGATCATCGACCGAGACCTCTACGCCACGGCCGTGCTGTCGGGCAACCGCAACTTCGACGGCCGCATCCACCCGTATGCGAAGCAGGCGTTCCTCGCATCCCCGCCGCTGGTGGTGGCCTATGCGATTGCCGGCACCGTGCGTTTCGATATCGAGCGCGACAGCTTCGGCACCGATGCCAACGGCAAGCCGATCCTGCTGAAAGACCTGTGGCCGACCGACGAAGAGATCGACGCCATCGTGCGCGCCTCGGTCAAACCGGAGCAGTTCCGCCAGGTGTACATCCCGATGTTCGAGCAACGCAGCGAAACGGCCGCCAAGGTGAGCCCGCTGTACGACTGGCGCCCGCAAAGCACGTACATCCGCCGCCCGCCGTATTGGGAAGGCGCCTTGGCCGGCGAGCGCACGCTCAAGGGCCTGCGCCCGCTGGCGGTGCTGGGGGACAACATCACGACCGACCACCTCTCGCCGTCCAACGCCATCCTGCCCAACAGCGCGGCGGGCGAATACCTCGCCAGGATGGGCTTGCCGGAAGAAGACTTCAACTCGTACGCCACGCACCGCGGCGATCACCTGACCGCACAGCGCGCGACGTTCGCCAACCCCACGCTCGTCAACGAGATGGCCGTGGTGGACGGCAAGGTGCAGAAGGGTTCGCTCGCGCGCATCGAGCCCGACGGCAAGGTCACGCGCATGTGGGAAGCGATCGAGACATACATGGAGCGCAAGCAACCGCTCATCGTCATCGCTGGCGCCGACTACGGCCAGGGCAGCTCGCGCGACTGGGCCGCCAAGGGCGTGCGCCTGGCCGGCGTGGAGGCCATCGTGGCCGAAGGCTTCGAACGCATCCACCGCACGAACCTGATCGGCATGGGCGTACTCCCGCTGGAGTTCAAGCCGGGCACCACGCGCCTCACGCTCGGCATTGACGGCACCGAAACCTTTGACGTGATCGGCGAGCGCAAACCGCGCACGGACCTGACGCTCGTCATCCACCGCAAGAACGGCGAACGCGTGGAAGTGCCCGTCACGTGCCGCCTGGACAGCGACGAGGAAGTGTCGATCTACGAAGCCGGCGGTGTGCTGCAGCGCTTTGCGCAGGACTTTTTGGAATCGAACAAGGAAGCAGCATGAGCCACCCCGCGCAAGTGAAGATTCCCGCCACCTACATGCGTGGCGGCACCAGCAAAGGCGTGTTCTTCCGTCTGCAGGACTTGCCGCCGGCCGCGCAACAGCCCGGCGCCGCGCGCGACGCGTTGCTCCTGCGCGTGATCGGCAGCCCCGACCCGTACGGCAAGCAGATCGACGGCATGGGCGGCGCCACGTCGAGCACCAGCAAGACTGTCATCCTGAGCAAGAGCACCCGCCCCGACCATGACGTGGATTACCTCTTCGGCCAGGTCTCGATCGACAAGCCGTTCGTGGACTGGTCCGGCAACTGCGGCAACCTGTCGGCGGCCGTCGGGCCGTTCGCCATCAGCAACGGCCTGGTGGACCCAAGCCGCGTGCCGGAAAACGGCACTGCCATCATCCGCATCTGGCAGGCCAACATCGGCAAGACGATCATTGCCCACGTGCCGATGACCAACGGCGCGGTGCAGGAGACGGGCGACTTTGAACTGGACGGCGTGACCTTTCCGGCGGCGGAAGTGCAGCTCGAATTTCTCGACCCGGCTGCCGAAGAGGAAGGCGACGGCGGCGGCGCGATGTTCCCTACCGGCAACCTCGTCGATGACCTGGAGGTGCCCGGCGTGGGCACGCTCAAGGCGACGATGATCAACGCGGGCATCCCGACCATCTTCGTCAACGCAGAGGCCATCGGCTACACCGGCACCGAACTGCAGGACGCCATCAATGGCGATGCGAAGGCGCTGGCGATGTTCGAGACCATCCGCGCGCACGGCGCGGTGCGCATGGGGCTGATCAACAGCATTGAAGAAGCCGCCACGCGGCAGCACACGCCCAAGGTGGCGTTCGTCGCACCGCCGAAGGACTACGTGGCATCGAGCGGCAAGAAGGTCGGCGCAGGCGATGTGGACCTGCTGGTGCGTGCGTTGTCGATGGGCAAGCTGCACCACGCGATGATGGGGACGGCAGCGGTCGCCATCGGCACGGCGGCGGCGATTCCGGGCACGCTGGTCAACCTGGCAGCGGGCGGTGGACAACGCGGTGCCGTGCGCTTCGGGCATCCGTCGGGCACGCTGCGCGTCGGGGCGGAGGCCAAGCTCGTCGACGGGGAATGGACCGTCACCAAGGCCATCATGAGCCGCAGTGCGCGCGTGCTGATGGAGGGGTGGGTGCGCGTGCCGGGCTGAGCGTTGCCGACAAAAACGCCGTTCAGCGCCAACGCATGAACGGCTAGGAGAGGGCCAGCCATTGCTGGCCCTTTTCGCAGGATGCGGCTCAGCGCGACAGCGCGCCGCCCACGGTGGTCAACGCACCACCCACCGCACCCGTGACGGGTGACAGCGGCGTGGTGGCCCCCGTCGACGTGACCGACGAGCCGACGCTCGTCACGAGCGAACCGATGGGGGCGGTGACGCCGGTGGTGGGAGTCGTCCCGCCCAGCGCGCCGGTCACGGCCCCGAGCGGGTTGCTGCCGCCCGTGGCACCGCCCAGTGCACCGGTGATCGGCGCCAGCGGGCTGGCCGTTGTGCTGCCGCCCGACAGCGGCCCGCCCAGGGCGGCCACCGTGTTGCCCGTGGCCGTCACCACGCCCCCCAGGTTCGACACCACCGGCGCGTTGGTCGCCGTGAGCGATGTACCGACGTTGGCCACGCCGCCGCCCACCGTCTGCAGCAGGTTGGTGGCCGGCGCACCCAGGCCCGTGGTGTTGCCCAGCGTCTGCGTGGCGTCGGTCACCTGCGAGGTGAGCGGCACCACGGCCGAGCTCAACTGCTGCGTGACCTGCTCCACTGGCCCCGTCGACAGCGACGTGCCCAGCGTGCCGCCCGCCTTGGCCACCGCCTGGCCGACCTGCGACACCGCGCCACCCACCGGCGAAGTGACCGGCGACAGCGGCTGCAGCGGCCCCGTGCCGAGGCTGTTCACCAGCCCGCCCGTCGCCGTGACGGTGTTGCCGACCTCCGTGACGACGTTGCCCGTGCTCGACACCGTGGTGCCGATCGGGTTCGGGTTCGTGCCGATGCTGCCCAGCCCGGACTGCACGCCCGTGCCCAGCGCAGACACCGTGTTGCCGGCCTTGTCGATGACGTTGCCCAGGGCCGACGCGCTCGGCACATTGGTGCCGCCCACGGTGGTGCCCAGGCTGCTGACGGCATCGCCCGTGGCTGTCAGCACGCCGCCGCTCTTGTTGGCGATGGTGCCGGTGGGTGTGGTGGACGCGGTGGTGCCTGTCCCGCCCGTGCCGCCCGTGCCGCCCGAGCCGTTCGACCCCGAACCGCCACCGCCGTTATTGGCCGAGCTGCCGCCGCCGTCCGTGGTGCCGCTCATGTCGCCCGAGCCCGAACTGGCGCAACCGCCCAGCACCAGCAACCCGGCCACAAGGGCTGACACCAAGGTCCCTCGTTGGATTTTGTTCATGTCCGCCTCCTGTTTGAAATGCATGCTCGAAATAATGCGAGACCCTGCCCTGCCAAGTGTTTTTCTGCATGCCGCCATCGATTAATACGCGGCATGTTCAAACCGAGTCTATTAACTGGACCCGGGGCGATTGCAAACATTGTCAAACGCCGAAAAGCCTTTGCTGATGCGGCATCGGCACATGCACCCGCTGCCGGTAGAGGTCAAGCTACAGGAAACAGTGTTTTCCGGGTGCATCGTGTGCCGATTATGTTTGGAGGCCAGGCTCTAAACTACCCAGATTGGGTTAAATCCATTCGGCCTTATCGGGCAGCCGGACGCACAAATGGCAGCCGCGGGAACCGGAAAACCGGAGTGCGAGGCGGAATGGCCGGATCAAAATGGTGGCGCTCGATGACAATGCCGCGCGCCGGCGCCTCCTCGATGAAGCGCTCGACCAGCTCGCGCACATCGGCATCGATGTAGTCCGCGCGCGCGGCATCGACGATGAGCGTGGCGCCGTTGGGCACCTGCGCCAGATAGCGCTTGAGCGGCACCTTGCCCATGAACGACACGTCCTTGCGAAACGACAGCAGGAAGTGGTCCTGGTGGCGCGCCATGACGATCGTGCGGCGCACGTTGGCGCGGATCGCCAGCGCAACGCTCAACGCGATGCCGATGAGGATGCCGACGAGCAGATCGGTCAGCAGCACGCCAACGACCGTGGCAATGAACGGGGCGAATCGGTCGACCCCCTGCCGCGCCACCGACGCGAACAAGGACGGCTTGGCCAATTTGTAGCCCGTGAAGATCAGGATGGTGGCCAGGCACGCCAGCGGAATGCGGTTGACGATGGCCGTCAGCACGAACACGCTCGCCAGTAACAGCACGCCGTGCACCACGGCAGACCAGCGGCTCTGCGCGCCGGCATGCACGTTGGCCGAACTGCGCACGATGACAGACGTGATCGGCAGCCCGCCCAGCGCGCCGGCCACCAGGTTGCCGATGCCCTGCGCCTTGAGTTCGCGGTCAGGCGACGCCCAGCGCTTCTTCGGATCGAGCTGCTCGACGGCTTCGAGACACAGCAGCGTTTCGAGGCTCGCCACGATGGCCAGCGCCACCGCCACGCGCCACACGTCTGGATTGCCGAGCGCGCCCAATGCCGGCGACGCCATCGCATCCAGGAACGCGCCGAACGATGCCAGTTCGGGCAGGTTCACCCGCTGCTCGCCCGACGGCGCGATGCCCGGCGCCACCGCATCGAGCAGCACCGTCACGCCGATCCCGAGCGCCACCACCACCAGCGGCGACGGCAGTGCCCGCACGAGTGCAAAGCGGCGCAGCGCCGGCGTATCCCAGCCGATCAGCACGGCGGCCGAAAGCAGCGCCACCAGCGTCGCCGTGGCAGACACGGCGCCCACCGGCGTGCTGAGCATGCCCGGGCCCGCCGCAGCCGGCCCCTCCGCCAGCCCGAACGCCAGCGGCACCTGCTTGATGATGAGCAGCAGTCCGATCGCCGCCAGCATGCCCTTGATGACCGAAGACGGCACATAGGCGGCAAAGCGCCCGGCGCGCAGCGTGCCGAAGAGAAACTGCAGCGCGCCGGCCAGGCCCACCGCCACCAGAAACGTAGAGAACCCGCCCAGCCTGGCGATGCCGTCAACCACGATCACCACAAGCCCGGCCGCCGGACCGCTCACGCTCAGTTGCGAGCCGCTGAGCAGCGCCACGACCAGGCCGCCGATCATGCCGGAGATGAGCCCCGCCAGCGGGTCGACGCCCGAAGCATTGGCAATGCCCAGGCACAGCGGCAGGGCGACGAAAAACACGATGACCCCGGCGAGCACGTCGCGCGGGGAGAATGCCGGTGAGGTGGATGTCTGCATGGCTATCGGTGTTGTCGGAAATGCGTACGCGCGAACGCCTGCCCGCGGGCGTGGCACCGCCGCGCCGGCATGCGTGAGGAGAAAACGTCAGGAGATGCGGCCGCGCAAAGGCAGCCGCGCTGGCTAGGCGATGGCCTCGGCGGGCATCAGGATGTCGCCGCGGGCCGCGTGTTCGGCATCGGGGTCGCCCGAAGCCAGCACGCGGATGCGCCCGTCCGCGAGGCCGAAGATCCAGCCGTGCACGCGCGGCGGCGGGTCGGCATCGCGCACGATGGGGCTCTCGCGCAGACAGCGCACCTGTTCGAGCACGTTGAGTTCGGCGAGCCGGTTCACGCGATCGTCCGGATCGGGCACCGCCGACAGCGCGCCGCGATGCCGGGCAGCCAGCGCGCACAGCGGCCCGATGCGGCGCGCCACATGCGGCAGCCCGTCGGGCGGAGGCAGCAGGGAAGCGCGCACGCCGCCGCAGCCCTCATGGCCGCACACGATCACGTGCGCAACCTTCAGGACGCGCACGGCATATTCGAGCACGCTCATCGTGTTGTCGTCGGCCGGACACACGAGATTCGCGATATTCCGATGGACGAATAAATCGCCCGGATTGGAACGGGTAATGGTTTCAGCGGGGACACGGCTATCGGCACAGCCGATCCATAACACTTGCGGTTGCTGGCCTTGTGCCAGCCGTGAAAAGAAATCGGGATCGCGCGCGACGGTTTCGTGCGCCCACGCGACATTCTCGACGAGCATGCGTTTCGGTCGATGCATTGAATACACTCCTGCGGAATCGGCTTGGCCGCTGCGAGGCTGAAAAACCCGTAAACCCAGATCTGAAGGGCTTCTACGTTGACGTTGCAGTGCAGCGGAACAGCTACGAAACGATCGTACGAGAAAGGTTCCCGCCGTGCCAATCTGGTCCCGATGCAATATCGGCGCGAGAACGCACTGATAATGTGCACACATCTGCAAGAGCGAATCACGACGATTATCTGCAAGCGCGAAACTGCGTGCAGTTATTGCATGGCCGAGTTATCTATCCTGAATATTCAAACCAGGGATTGGAAAATATTCCATCACAAGTGAATGACCGGAATCCCTTCAACGCCACCGGTTTGCCCGTATTTGGGGCGCGCTTTCTAAGCCGATCGACAGCTTGTGCGCAACTCAGACGTCGGCGGGCAACGGCAGGGTCATGCGAAAGCACGTGCCGCGACCAACCTCGCTGCGAGCCTCGATGTGGCCGCCATGCTTGCGCACGATGCCGTAGGAGATGGATAGGCCGAGCCCCGTTCCGAGGCCCACGGGCTTCGTGGTGAAGAACGGGTCGAAGATGCGGCCGAGGTGTTCGGGGCGGATGCCGCTGCCCGTGTCTTGCACCTCGACCCAGACGCTGCCGGCGTCGCGGCCCGTGCGCAGCGTGATGCGCCCATGCTCGTGGATCGCCTGACCGGCGTTGACGAGCAGGTTCATGAAGACCTGGCTCAGCTGCGACGGCATGCAGTCA
>NZ_LWRX01000063.1:0-2319 GCF_001683835.1 Ralstonia sp. RL
GGCGGCCGGCGGCGCGACCGGGTTGAGCGTGTAGAAGTTCTCCGGCACCGTGCGGCAGGCGCACAGCGCCAAAGACAGCGCGCCGAGGGGAACGAGGAACAGACGCATGCCTTACTCCTTGCCGCGGATGAGCGCCTCGGGATGGCGGCTCAGGTAGTCGGCCAGCGCGCGCAGGGCGCGCGCCGCCCGGTTCACCTGTTCGAGCGTGTCGCGCAGGTCCTGCTGCACCGGCGCGTCGGACGACAGGGCGCGTTCGGCGCTGCCGAGCGCCTGTTGCGCCTGCGCCAGCGTGTCCCGCACTTCCGGCAGGACCGCCGCATCCAGCTGCCGCAGCACGCTGTCGGCGCTCCTGAGCGTGCCGTCCAGGCTTTGCAGCGTGCGCTCGAGATCGCGCCCGATCGCGTCGAACGGCACGCGGTCGAGCTTTCTGGCGATGCTCGCCAGGCTCTCCTGGATGCCGGCGAAGCTGCCGCTCACGCTCGGCAGCACCGGCGGCGCATGGGTCCAGTCGATTTTCGCCTGCGGCGCGTGCGGATAGAAATCCAGCGCGACGAACAGCTGGCCGGTCAGCAGGTTGCCGCTCTTGAGCTGGGCGCGCATGCCGCGCGCCACCAGCCGGTTCAGGAAATCCTGCGGATTGCGCTCCAGCGGCGAGGCCTGCGGCGCGCCGCCGCGCGGGCGCAGGCGTTCCGGAAAGAGCGCGATTTGGACCGGGAAGCGGATCGCATGCGGGCCTGCCCCGTATTCCAGGCCGACCGACCTGACCTCGCCGATCTCGATGCCGTGGAAATCGACGGCGGCGCCCGGCGCCAGCCCGCGCAGGGATTCGCTGAAATAGACGGTGTATTCCTGCGCCTGCCGGTTGCGGCGCTTGAATGCGCTGTCGCGGTCCGGATACAGCGCGAAGCGGGTGTCGGGCGGCGCCGGCTTGTCGTCCGCGATGTCCGGCGGCGTCTGGAACGAAATGCCGCCGACCACCACCGAGGTCAGCGATTCGGTGTTGAGCTTGACGCCGCCGCTGCCGACCGACAGGTCGATGCCGCTGGCGACCCAGAAGCGGGAGTTGGCGGTGACGAAGCGGTCGTTGGGGGCGTCGACGAAGATGTCAAGCGTCACGCCCCGGCCCTCCGGGTCGATCCGGTAGCCGGTGACCTTGCCCACCGCCACGCGGTGGAAGTAGACCGGCGCGCCGAGGTAGAGCGAGTCCATGTTTTCCGCGTGCAGCATGAACTGGCTGCCCTTGGCGTCCAGCAGCACCGGCGGAGGCGTATCGAGGCCGACGAAGTGGCGCCTGTTGGCGTTCGACGTGCCGGCGTCGGTGCCGATGTAGGCGCCGGAAAAGAGGGTGCCCAGGCCGGTGATGCTGCCCAGCGTGATGCGCGGGCGCTCCACCCAGAAGCGCGTGTCCTGCACCAGGAAGCGCTCCGCCTGCTTGGCCATCTG
Organism: Ralstonia sp. RL; assembly: GCF_001683835.1. Lineage (NCBI taxonomy): Bacteria > Pseudomonadati > Pseudomonadota > Betaproteobacteria > Burkholderiales > Burkholderiaceae > Ralstonia > Ralstonia sp. RL. Next base: position 1,444 of record NZ_LWRX01000063.1, read on the forward strand.
CGCGGTGACGATCACCTGCGAGCGGTCGTCGGCGATCGCCACGTCCGTCACGGTGCCGATGTCGACGTCCTTGTAGCGCACCTTGGTCTTGCCGGCCTCCAGCCCCTCCGCATTCTTGAACGCGATGGTGATGGTCGGCCCCTGCGCCAGCAGGTAGTGCAGCGCCAGCCAGATGCCGAGCAGGGCGGCGACGATCGGAATGATCCAGACCAGGGGCACGGTCCAGTGGCGCTTGGGCACGGCCACGGCTTCCGGAATCGGCTGATCGGGCGTATCAGCCATCTCTTGCGCCGTCCCAGATCAGCCGCGGGTCGAACGACTGCGCGGCCAGCATGGTCAGCACCACCACCGCGCCGAACGCCGCCGCGCCCGGCCCGGCGCGCATCGATGCGAACGATTCGACCTGCACCAGCGCGACCGACAGCGCGGCCACGTAGATGTCGAGCATCGACCAGCGCCCGATCGCGTCCACCAGGCGGTACAGCTTCGCGCGCTGGCGCGGCTGCCAGGCCATGCGGCGCTGCACCGATACCAGCAGCAGGACCAGCGCGATCAGCTTGGTCAGCGGCACCACGATGCTGGCGAAGAAGATCAGCGCCGCGACGAACCAGGCGCCGCTGTTCCAGAACAGCAGCACGCCGCTCATGATGGTGTTGCTGTGCGACTCGAACAGCGAGCGGGTCTCCAGGATCGGCAGCGTGTTGGCCGGGATGTAGAGGATGGCGGCGGCGATCACGCAGGCCCAGGTGCGCGACACGCTGTGGGGCTTCCGCGCATGCAGCGCCGCCAGGCAGCGCGGGCAGCGCAGCGCTGCGCTGGCGCCGGGCGCGCGGCACAGCAGGCCGCAGGCATGGCAGGTCAGCAGCCCGCGCGCCG
>NZ_LWRX01000246.1:0-53507 GCF_001683835.1 Ralstonia sp. RL
CTCGGGCGCGCCTTTCTTTGCTTACTTTCTTTGGCAAGACAAAGAAAGTAAGTCAGCCCCGGCAGGGGATGAAACAAGGGATGCACCACCAACGCAATCAACGCAATCAACGCCAAACAACCAGTCTTCAACCCTCGATCACCCAAACACCACAACAGGCGACCCATCGCCGTTCCTTCAGGAGACAAAGACGTGATCATCTACGGTACAACCCTGCTGGCGCTCTGTCATATCGCCGGCCTCTTCCTGGGCGACCTGCTCGGCCAGGCCATCGGCGTGAAGGCCAACGTGGGCGGCGTGGGCATCGCCATGCTGCTGCTGATCTTCGCGCGGCTCTACCTGCACAAGCGCGGCCTGATGCCCGCCGCCACCGAGGCGGGCGTCTCGTTCTGGGGCGCAATGTACATCCCCGTGGTGGTGGCCATGGCAGCCACGCAGAACGTCGTCACGGCACTGCGCGGCGGCCCCGTTGCGTTGCTCGGTGCCATCGGCGCGGTGATCGTGTGCGGTGCGTGCATCGCGGTCATCAACCGCACGGGCAAGGCAGAAAACCGACAACCGCTGCCGCCACTGCCTGAATCCGAACAAGCCCGCGCCTAAGGAGCCGCACCATGCTGTCAATGCTAGAGAAAGTTCTGCAGCACAACGGGCTTGTCGCGGCGTTCGCGCTGGTCGGCATCGTCATGGGTCTGTCGATGTGGGCGTCCAAGAAGCTGACGTTCGGGCGCGTGCACGGCTCGGCCATCGCCATCATGATCGGGCTGGTGCTCGCCTATTGGGGCGGCATGCAGACCGGCGGCGAGCGTGGCCTGGCAGACCTGAAGCTGTTCGGCGGGATCGGTCTGATGGGCGGGGCCATGCTGCGCGATTTCGCCATCGTGGCGACGGCCTTTGAAGTGCAGGTGACCGAGGCACGCAAGGCCGGCATGATCGGCGCCATCTCGCTGCTGCTGGGAACGGTGCTGCCGTTCATCGTCGGCGCCTGCGTTGCCTACGCCTTCGGTTACACCGATCCGGTGAGCGTCACCACCATCGGCGCGGGTGCCGTCACGTACATCGTCGGACCGGTGACTGGTGCGGCGCTCGGGGCCACCTCCGATGTGATGGCGCTGTCGATTGCGACGGGCCTCGTCAAGGCGATCCTGGTGATGGTCGGCACGCCGTTCGCGGCCAAGGCGCTCGGCCTGAACAACCCGCGCGCGGCCATGGTGTTCGGCGGATTGGCGGGTACGGTCAGCGGGGTGTCGGCGGGCCTGGCCGCCACGGATCGGCGGCTGGTGCCGTACGGCTCGCTCGTGGCGACGTTCCATACGGGCCTCGGCTGCCTGCTCGGACCGTCGATCCTGTTCCTGGCCACCCAAGCGCTGCTGCGATGACAGCCACGCCGCTGCGCGCGCACGATCTGCTGTGGGTGTCTGAAACACCTACAGCGACGGATGGCGCGCCCTTGCCGGACTGGGCCATCACGGTATGCCGGCAAAGGGCGCCAGTCGTGGTGCGACGCGCACCGCGCGGCGCCGATGGTTCCGTGCCGGTCGGCCTGCGCGGTGGCGCACGGCATGAACGCTGCGCGGCGACGGCAGCTGCCAACAGCATCACGCGTGTCGTCTCGCCCGAGGCGCTGGCAACCGAAGCGGCCGCCATCGCACACGACGCGCCATTCGCGGCGCTGCGCACCTTGCGCGCGCTGGCACCAGGACTCAACGCACTCGGCTGGGCGTGGGGGCCGACGGGCGGCGCCGGCTTTGCGCTCGCCAGCGGGCTGCCTGTGCTGCATGCGCAGAGCGATCTCGACCTCGTTGTGCGCATGCCGCGTGCCCCGTCGACTGCGCAACGCGATCAGCTCGTCCGCCTGTTGAGCGATACCGAGTGCCGCGTCGATTTGCAGATCGACACCGGCTGCGGCGGCTTCGCGTTACGCGACTGGCTGGCGTCGCCGCATCAAACGTTGCTCAAGACCGACCACGGCCCCCGGCTCGTCGCAGACCCATGGAGCGACGCGGCATGAGCATCCTGTTCATGTTTCCCGGCCAGGGCAGCCAGCGCGCGGGCATGTTGCATGCGCTGCCTGATGACCCCGCTGTTGCGCAGACGTTGACCGAAGCTGGCGACGTGCTCGGCGTCGATCCGCTCACGCTCGATACCGCAGAGGCGTTGCGGTCGACGGTGGCCGTACAGCTTTGTCTCCTGATTGCCGGCGTGGCCGTGGCCCGCACGCTGACTCGACAGGACGCAGGACCGGACATGGTGGCGGGCCTGTCCATTGGCGCGTGGCCTGCGGCGGTTGTCGCCGGCGTGCTGGAGTTCAGCGATGCGCTGCGCCTGGTGCGCCTGCGGGCTCAGCTCATGGAAGACGCTTACCCCAGCGGTTACGGCATGGTCGCCATCATCGGCCTCGCCGAACCGGAGGTCAGCGGCATCGTTGCGCAAGTCAACGCCACCGCCACGCCGGCCTATGTCGCCAACGTGAATGCGGAACGGCAGATCGTCGTGGCCGGCAACGACGCAGCGCTCGCGCGGGTCGCCGAGCGTGCGCTGGCCCACGGCGCGTCGAAGGCGACGCGGTTGTGCATGGCGGTGCCGTCGCACTGCCCGTTGCTGGACGCGCAGGCCGCCGAGCTTGCGGCCGCCGCGGCAAAGGCCACCGCCCACGCGCCACAGATCACCTACGTCAGCAGCAGCCGCGCGCGTGCGCTGTTCCGCGCCAATCTCATCGTCGAAGATCTCGCCTGGAACATGGCGCGGCCGGTGTTGTGGCACGACACGCTACGGCATGCGCTGGAACGCGGCGCAAACATGGCGGTGGAGGTGCCGGGTGGCGGCGCTCTGGCGCGCCTGGCGCAGGGTGTGTTTGCCGCAGAGGCCGTGTTGGATGCGGGCGCCGGGCTGGATGCGGTGCGAGTGCGGATACGGCGAAAACGCCGCGGGGATGGCGTTTGAATGTCTGCCCGATGGACTTTTCAGCGGCATTCCGGCATCGTTGCGCGCCGGATTTCATCGCTCGTGAGAGGCCCCGAAGTGCGCGTCCTGCCCCTTGCCGCCATCGCCGCCTTGTTCGCCTCCTCCGCATTGGCGGCCAGCACGCAAACCGCCGAAGACGAACTCGCAAGCTGGCACTACGTCGCACACTCATTGACGTATGGCGGCTATGAAACCGAAGGCCTGAGCTTTTACGCCAACTGCGAGTTCAAGCGGCTCTACGTTGCGGTATCCATGCGTGCGCAACCGCGGCAAAACGGTACGGCCCTCCGCATCCAATTCGCTTCCGGCCCTCTTCGTTTAGCGATCCCGGCGCGCCTGCAAGTGTCCGACATGGAAGCGTATGCCGTGGGTGACGTGAAGTCGCGCGCGCGCTTCTACGCGTTGTTCCATACAGGCAAGCCGATCACGGTCAAAGTGGCCGGCGCCAACCCGCAGCTTCTGCAGCTCTCAGCGCGAAACGCCGACACCGGCGCCCGCCAGCTTGAAGCGGTTTGCCCGGTGGCGCACCAAACAGGTCAACAAAAAACGGGGCGCATGGCCCCGTTTCTTCTTGCTCATCGCCCGCTAGACGATTTCCCGCGTTTCCATGAACTGGATGTCCGGAAAGCGCTCCTGCGTCAGGCGCAGGTTCACCTGGCTCGGCGCCAGGTACACGTAGTCGCCAGCGCCGTCGAGCGCCACGTTGTGGCCGGCCTTGTCGATGAGCTTTTCAATGTCTTCCGGCTTGCCCCTGAGCCAGCGGGCGGTGGCGCATTCGTGCGGCTCGAAAATCGCATCGACGCCGTACTCGTGCTCCAGGCGGTGCGCCACCACGTCGAACTGCAGGATGCCGACCGCGCCCAGCACGAGGTCGTTGGATGCCAGCGGTCGGAACATCTGCGTGGCGCCTTCTTCGGCCAGCTGCTGCAGCCCCTTCTGCAATTGCTTCAGGCGCAGCGGGTTGTTCAGGCGCGCGCGACGGAAGAACTCCGGCGCAAACGACGGGATGCCCGTGAACTTGAGCGGCTCGCCTTCGGTAAACGCATCGCCCAGGCGGATCGTGCCGTGGTTCGGCACGCCGATGATGTCGCCGGCAAAGGCCTCTTCCGTGGTGTTGCGGTCCTGCGCCATGAACGTGATGGCGTTGTTGATGGCGACCGTCTTGCCGGTCGACACCTGCAGCAGCTTCATGCCGCGCTCGAAGCGGCCCGAACACACGCGCACGAAGGCGATGCGGTCGCGGTGCTTCGGGTCCATGTTGGCCTGGATCTTGAAGACGAAGCCGGTGAACTTCTCTTCCATCGGCTTGACTTCGCGCGTTTCGGTGGGCCGTGGCAGCGGCTCGGGGGACTGATCGACCAGCGCATCGAGCAGCGACTGCACGCCGAAGTTGTTCACCGCCGAACCGAAATACACCGGGCACTGCTTGCCGGCCAGGAACGCCTCTTTGTCGAACGTGTGCGAGGCGCCGCGCACGAGTTCGATGTCGATGCGCAGCTCCTCGGCCTGCGCGCCCAGCACGCGGTCGAGCTCGGGGTTGTCCAAGCCCTGGATCAGGCCGGCGGTGGCGCCCTTCTCGCTGTCGGCGTTGGGGTCGAACAGCTGCACCGTATCGTTCACGAGGTGGTACACCCCTTTGAACGATTTACCCATGCCGATCGGCCACGTCATCGGCGCGCACTGGATCTGCAGCACGCTTTCGATTTCATCGAGCAGTTCGATGGGCGCGCGGCCTTCGCGGTCGAGCTTGTTGATGAACGTAAGGATGGGCGTGCTGCGCAGGCGGCAGACGTTGAGCAGCTTGATGGTCTGCGCTTCCACGCCGTTGACGGAGTCGATCACCATCACGGCGGAGTCGACGGCCGTGAGCGTGCGGTACGTGTCTTCCGAGAAGTCTTCGTGGCCCGGTGTGTCGAGCAGGTTGACGATGTAGTCGCCGCCGTCGTTCCGGTACGGGAATTGCATCACCGAGGACGTGACGGAGATGCCGCGCTGCTTTTCCATCTCCATCCAGTCGGACGTGGCGTGACGGTTGGCCTTGCGTGCGCGGACGGCGCCGGCCATCTGGATGGCGCCGCCGAACCACAGCAGTTTTTCCGTCAGCGTGGTTTTACCCGCATCCGGGTGGGCAATGATGGCGAACGTCCGGCGGCGCCGGATCTCCTGCTGCAGCGTACTCACGGGCAAAAAACCGAAAGGGAGGGGGTGAACAATGCGGATGAATGCGCACCTGGCAGGTGCGCGGGCCGGCGGGTCATCCCGCCGGCCGATGGAATGCCGGGTTCGGGTGGGCGAGCCAGGGCAGCCGAGATTGTACGCGATCGGCGTAGTTGCTTAGGATCAACTGACCCGGGCGGCAAGAGAGGGAAACTCCGGAGGAACCGTCACCCGATGGGTGGAGACCAACCGCTTGTCGGAATACTCCGACAACCCTTTCGGAGATGGCGTTATCGAAGTTGTCATGAAGCTCCCGTATTGTGGAGCCCGTCGCAAAAACGGCGCCCATGCGTGGTGCCGGCGATGCTGAAAGACATCAAGAAGGAGTCTAATCGTGCGTAGTCGAACCCCTGTCGATCCGGCAGTGCAACGCATCATCGAGACCACGCGCAAGGCGTGGGAACTCGACGAGCAAAGCGTGCGCGCGGCGCGTCAGCAACGCGCCGCCAATCGCCGCAAGCGGATCAAGGCCCTGCCGCAGCACAGCCTGCAGGCACTCGCCGCACTGGCCCTGCAAGCTGAAATCTGGGCCGCGCGGAAAACCGTGGTGACGGTCGGTTAGTTGCGCAGTTCCTCACCGTGTCGAGGGCCACAGAAGTGGCCCTTTTCTTTTGCACGGCGTTCTTTGTGACGCTCCGGCAGGGCATGGCGGTTGCTTCGTGTTGGCTGAGGAATTCCACGCCGATGCACTTTACGGAGGCCCGCATGACCGAACTGAACCCCACCCCCACGTCAAGCAACGGCACGAACGGTTCCACCGTCACGACGCTCCATCCGCAGATCGATCAGACCGCCCAGCGCGTCAAGGATGCCACCGCCGACGGCATCGACCGGCTTGCCGGCGTCATCTCCAGCGCACTGGCGCAGTTCGACCGGCGCACGGAGCAGTTGAAGAACCTGCACGCCAACGTGTCGCAACAGGCCAGTGGCTCGGTGCGCGAGCACCCCGTCATCACGATCGGCCTGGCCTTCGTGGCCGGCATGCTGCTGGAGCAGCTGACGCGCGACTGAGTCAGCGGCTGTCGCGCGACAGGCTGGCCGCCAGCGTGGGGTTGAGCAGCGCCGCCTGCGCTGCGCGGCCGGCCTGCTCGTGCTGGCGGCTGCCGAACTGCAGCGCGTATTGGCGCGTGATGAGCGCCCCGAAGAAGAAGATCTGGGCCGAATAGTAGATCCACAGCATCAGCGCCACGACCGAGCCCGCCGCGCCATACGAAGACGCCACCGCGCTGTTGCCGAGATACAGCCCGATCAGGTGCTTGCCAAGCGTGAAGAGCAGCGCCGTCACGACCGCGCCCAGCGCCACATCGCGCCAGGCCACCCGAGTCTCGGGCAGCATCTTGAAGATGGTGCCGAATAGCAGCGACACCACCGCAAACGAAAATGCGGACGACAGGATTTCGGCCACCACGGCAAAGGCGCCCGAGCCTGACCACAGCGCCCCCCAGAAGCGCTCCACCACCGCCAGGGCGGCGTTGATGATGAGCGACACGAGCAGCAGGAAGGCGAGAACCAGGATCAGGCTGAACGAGAGCAGCCGTGAGCGCAGGACGCCCCACAGCCCCGACTGCTGGCGCGGGGGCACATCCCAGAGTTCGTCGAGGCTGTCCTTGAGTTCGGAGAAGGCGGTCGTGGCGCCAACCATGAGCAAGGCGACTGCTGTGACGGCCGCGAAGACACCATTGCCGGACCGCTTCGTGGCCGCGAGCACGGCCTCGACTGCGGCCGCCCCCTGTGCGCCGACGAGACCCTCGATCTGGCCGAAGATCTCGCCGCGCGCGGCCTGTTCGCCGAAGAACAGGCCGGCAATCGAAATGACCAGCACAAGCACGGGCGCCATCGAGAACAGGGTGTAGAACGACAGCGCCGCGCCCTTGCTGGCCGCGCGGTGGGTGGACCACTGGCGCACCGCGCCGAGCAGCACCTGCGCAGCGCGCTTGAGCACGTCCCGGTTGAGGCAGGCAGCCAGGCGCATGGATTCCTCGCAACGTGGCGCGGCCATCCGCGCCCGACCTTGAGCGTAGTCACGGCGCGGCGCACGCGCAAGCGTGGCGGCCGCGCGTGAAACCGGCGCGGGGCCTCAATCTGCGCGGCCCCCGAGCAGGCGGCTGATCAGGAAGCCGGCCCCGAACGCCAGGCCGATCGTGGCCAGCGGATGGGTGCGCATGCATTCGGCGGCATCCCGCATGAGCTGCTGTTGCGATGCTCGCCACTGCTCGCGCCGTGCGGCCGCCTCGTCGAGTGCGGTCGCGGCCGCGTCGGCGGTACGGTCGATCGCCTCGGCGGTGGTCGCCTTGACGCGCTGCGCGGCTTGCGCCACGTCATCGCGAATCAGGTTGCCGTGCCCGTCGGATTTCGGGAACGGATTGGTCTCGGATGGTTCCATCGTGCGGCGCTCCTGTGTGGGGGATCTGGACTCGGGCGAGCACGACGTCATCCTCGTCCCGCCACCAGGCCCCAGATGAGGCTGACGACGAACAGCACCACGAAGATCATGAACAGAATCTTGGCAATGCTGGCGGCGCCTGCGGCGATACCGCCGAAACCAAGCACGGCCGCGATCAGTGCGATGATGAAAAAGACGACTGCATAACGCAGCATGGCAACCTCCTTGTGTGGTGGAGTGGGCTTGCCGCCGTAGGGCGGATACCCACGGTCAGCAAGCCGCGTACCGCACCACGTGCAGGTGTCATGCCTCCGTGGCATGCGTGCGGCCAGAGCCGCTGCTGTCGTCGCCGCTCTCGGCACCCGTGCTGCCGTATTCCTCGAGGCGGTTGTAGAGCGTCTTGAGGCTGATGCCGAGCAGTTCCGCGGCGCGTTTTTTCACACCGCCGCATTGCTCCAGCGTGGCAAGGATGAGCTTCTTGTCGGCGCTGGCGAGCGACGTACCCACCGAGATCGTCAGCGTGGAGCCCGATGAGGGCTGCGTACTCGACACCTGCAAGGGCACGTTGGCCGTGTCGATGCCCGCATCGTCGGAGAGGATGTAGGCACGCTGCACATAGTTGCGCAGCTCGCGCACGTTGCCCGGCCAGTTGTACGCGCGCAGCGTTTCGAGCGCAGATGGCAGGAACGTCTTCTTGGTGTTGTTCTGCGCGTTGAGCTGGTCGAGAAAATGCTGCGCGAGCAGCTCCACGTCCTTGCCGCGCTCACGCAGCGGCGGCAGTTGCAGCGGGAACACGTTCAGCCGGTGGTACAGGTCGGCGCGCAGCTTGCCGTCGGCCACGGCTTCTTCGGGGTCGCGGTTGGTGGCGGCAATCACGCGCACGTCGGAATCGATCTCGCGGTTGGTGCCCACGCGCATGAACACGCCGGTTTCCAGCACGCGCAGCAGCTTGACCTGCAGCTCGATCGGCATCTCGGTGATTTCATCGAGGAACAGCGTGCCGCCGTTCGCGCGCTCGAAGTAGCCCTTGTGCTGGCGGTCTGCGCCGGTAAAACTGCCGCGCTCGTGCCCGAACATTTCCGATTCGATCAGGTTCGGCGAGATCGCCCCGCAGTTGACCGGCAGGAACGGTTGCTTGCGGCGCAGGCTCAGGTCATGGATCGTCTGCGCGGCCAGTTCCTTGCCGGTGCCCGATTCGCCGATGAGCAGCACGGTCGCCTCGGTCGGCGCTACGCGGCTGACCTGGTCGTACAGCGTCTGCATGACCGGCGAGTTGCCGAGCATCTGGCCGAACAGGCCGAGCCGGCGCAGCTCGCCGCGCAGGTTGCCGATCTCGGCCTTCAGGTCGCCCGGGCGCGGGATGCGTGCGAGCACCGATTTCAGACGTTGGAAATTGACGGGCTTGACCAGGTAATCGGCAGCGCCCATGCGCAGCGCCTCGACGGCGGTTTCCACGCTGGCGTGCCCCGTCATGACGATGATCTCGGTGCCCGAGTGCGGTGGAATGTCTTCCATCAGGTCCATGCCGTTGCCATCGGGCAGGACAAGATCGATGAGCACCGCATCGGGGCTGTGACGCGACATCTGAATGCGCGCATCGCGCAGCGACCCGGCCAGCGCGGTCGTGAAGCCTTCGGCGCCCACCAGTTCACCGAGCGCGGCGCGTGCGTTGGCATCGTCTTCGACAATCAGGATATGTGGCATCTCGATTCGATTGAGTGAGCCGGCAGGGGCCGGCAGTCAGTGCGCACCCGACATGCATGCGCAAACGGACCTGTGCTGCAAGAAGCATTCCATCCGGGCCCATCCCGACCGCGGCGTGCCCCGCCACCGCCGGGGGCGGCAGTCGGGCATTTTTTACACGCGGCAATGCAAGTTAAGGACCTGATGCGTCACGCGGGGGCCCCGCGGACAAGGCAGTGCAGTCAGCATAGTTGAGAAGGCCGACGCTTCGCCACCCATCCAGCCAAATGGACAGGCTACGCCGCGCCAAAAGGCGGAAGCGGGGCGCCGTCTGGGTTTCAGGCCCGTTTCTTGTCAGCGTTTGACCGACAGGATAACGAAAACGTCAGCGCCTGCCCGACATACAACGCACTCGGCGCGCCCTGATAATAATTTCACTTTTCGACACGATGTGACGGGATGACGACGTACCAAGACTTCCAGAGGCCGCATCGCTGACGCGGCCCTTGCCGGGACGTCCCCGTCGCGACCGACCACGAGGGAGCCATGTCCTTGAGCGAAGCCTTCGCCGACGATCGCGCAGTCACCACAGGGCGCATGCCCTGCCCGCCCACCTTGGCCGACTTTGACGACACCGAGCCCGTGTCGGCCGAAACCCCATCCCCTGCTCCACCCGTTGCCGCACCCGATTTCGGCCACCTGTACGGCCGGTCGCCGGTCATGCGTGCCCTGTACAAGCAGATCGGCAAGGTGTCGACCACGCTGGCCACGGTACTGATCATGGGCGAATCGGGAACGGGCAAGGAGTTGATCGCGCGCACCGTGCACGACATGAGCCCGCGCGCCGACCAGGCCTTCATCGCGGTCAACTGCGGCGCCATTTCGCCGAACCTGATCGAATCGGAACTGTTCGGCCACGAAAAGGGCAGCTTCACGGGCGCGACGCAGCGCCACATCGGCTATTTTGAGCACGCGTGCGGCGGCACGATCTTCCTCGATGAGATCACCGAGATGCCGGTGGACATGCAGGTCAAGCTGCTGCGTGTGCTGGAAACCGGCGTGTTCATGCGCGTGGGTGGCACCGAGCCCATCCAGACGCGCGCCCGCATCATCGCGGCCACGAACCGCAACCTGCACGAAGCGGTGGCCGAAGGCGCCTTCCGCGAAGACCTGATGTACCGCCTGGCCGTCGTGCCGCTGCAGGTGCCGCCGCTGCGCGATCGCGGCGACGACATCGAAGAACTGGCGCTGCACTTCCTCGCCCAGTTCAACGCCGCGCACCAGACCGACAAGGTGTTCTCACGCGCCTCGCTGGCGGCGCTGCGCAGCCATACGTGGCCGGGCAACGTGCGCGAACTGCGCAATGCCGTGCAGCGCGGCTACATCCTCGGCGAGAAGACGGTCGAACTCGCGACGCCGCTGACGCCCGCACGCGGCCCTGCCAGGCCGACAGTGAAGGAAGGCGTGCTGAGTCTCTCAGTAGGCGTCACGCTGGCCGATGCACAGCGCGCGATGATCCTCGCCACGCTCGAGCACTTCCAGGGCGACAAGCGCCAGGCTGCCAAGGCCCTCGGCGTGAGCCTGAAGACGCTGTACAACCGGCTCGATCTCTACCAAAGCACCGGGGCCGCCGCGATGGCGGCATGACGGCGCTGCGTTTTCCCTTCCTGGTGTTGCCTGACGCATCCGCGCTCGCGTCTTAGCGCGGATGCGCCTGCGTGCGCTCGCCCGGATGCTCGTGGCGCCGGCGCTCATGCGGCGGCCGGGCCGGCCGGCGTGGTGCGGTGTCCGTCTCGGCCCGGGTGCGCGGGCTCGTGCGGAGGGCGGCAGTGGTGGACATCGGCATAGCGGGCTCCCTCGTCGGTGTGTGCGTCACTGGCCTTGCTTCGAGCTGCCGGGCTGCGAGTTGCCAGTCGTCGTCGCGGCGTCGTTACCACCGGACTGCACGCCCGAATGCGACATGTCTCCGGCGCTGTTCGTGCCGCCCGGCACGGTCGACTTCGACTTCTTGTGCTGACGATGCTGCTTGTGCATGGGCTTCGTGGAGTCGCTGCTGCCGGCGGCCGCGGCAGCGTCGTTGGCGGGCATCGGCGTATTGGCGGTGCGGTCTGCCGTCGAGGACGGCGGATCGGTGCGCTTGCCCGGCGCCTTGGTCGGGTTGCTGGATTCCTGGTTGTCGACGGGCGCGGTGGTGGTCTGCGCCATGGCGGCGGTCATGCCGAGGCTCAGCAGGGCGCTGGCGAGCGCCGCAGTCAGGTAGCGAATTCGCATGGTGATGTCTCCAAGGATGTGGGCAGGGGTAATGCGGTGCAGGTATGTCATGCAGACGCGCCGCAGCGCATCTTCGACACCGTTGGTGGCAGCAACGCATGTACCCGCGCTGCCACGTCCGCACGGCGCCGCCACGCGTCGCCCGGCACTGGGCACTGTCACGTACGGGCAACACGGTGCATATAAAAAGGAACACGACCATGTAGAAACGGCGTGCCAGCGCCCCGCAAAGCCTTGTCAGAACTCGGTTTGCCGGCATGGCATACCCTTTGCATGAGTGCGGTGACCTGCCGGCGCGGACGCCGGCGTCCACTCACACAAGGAGGCAAGGCGAATGGTCAAGGCCGCTCTGGAAATGCGTGCGAAGCAGCATCTCGCGCTGACGCCGCGGCTGCAGCAGTCCGTGAAGCTGCTGCAGTTGTCTGCAACCGAATTTGCGCAGGAAATGCAAGAAGCGCTCGCCAGCAACCCGTTCCTGGAGGAGGTCGAACAAGAAGCCCAAGGCGCTGGGCTGCAGGCCGACACGGCAGGCGTGGGCGAGTTGCCCGCGACCGGTCTGGATGGCGCGGCCGATCATGCATCCGCCGACGAAGCCCCACTGGAGACCACCACCAGCGCCATCGAGACCGACCCGACGCTTGTGGCATCGGAAGACTTTCCTGCCGACTTCAGCACCTATTACAGCCACGGCGGTGCGCACCACGGCGATGGCGAAGACAGCGACATCGGGGAATGGGTGCATGCCACACCGAGCCTGCGTGAGCATCTGCATCAGGAGTTGGGCAGCTACCGGCTGTCGGAGCGGGACAGCCTGCTCGCGCAGACGGTGATCGAAGCGCTGGACGACGACGGCTACCTGCGCCAGTTGCTGACCGAACTGATTCCGCTCGCGCCCGTGGACCCTGCACCCACCGAGAAGGAGATGCAGATCGCGCTGGCGCTGGTGCAGAGCCTGGACCCGCCGGGCGTGGCCGCCCGCGACCTGTCGGAATGCCTGCGCCTGCAGATCGAGGCCCGTCCCGCTGACACGGAAGCCGAGGAACGCATCCAGGAAATCGCGCACGACATCGTGCGCAGCCACCTGCCGCGCCTGGCCAAGCGCGAGTTCACGCAGATGCGCCGTGCGCTCGGCTGTACGGAGGACGAGTTGCGCGAGGCCTGTGCGCTGATCCGCATGCTCGATCCGCGCCCGGGGCTGCGCTTTTCGCAGGCGCATGCCGGCTACATCGTGCCCGACGTGTTCGTCGCCAAGGTCAAGGGCAAGTGGGTGGCCGTCACCAACCCGGCGGTGGCGCCATGTGCGCGCATCAACAAGGTCTACGCCGAGCTGTTTGCGCAGACGCGCGGCCACCACCGCACGCCGCTTGCGCACCAGTTGCAGGAGGCCCGCTGGCTGATCCGCAACGCGCAGCAGCGCTTTGCCACCATCCAGCGCGTGGCCGAAGCCATCGTCGCGCACCAGAAGCACTTCCTGGAATATGGCGAGGTGGCGATGAAGCCGCTGGTGCTGCGCGACGTGGCCGAAGAGCTCGGCCTGCACGAATCCACCATCTCGCGCGCCACCGGCAACAAGTACATGGCCACGCCGCGCGGCATCTTCGAGTTCAAGTACTTCTTCTCGCGCCAGCTGGCAACGGACACGGGCGGCGCATGCTCGGCCGCGTCGGTGCGGGCGCTGCTCAAGGAGATGATCGAAGCCGAAGACGCCGAAGCGCCGCTCTCCGACGTCTCGCTGGCGAAAATGCTGGCGGAGCAAGGTGTGATCGTGGCAAGACGCACGGTCGCCAAGTACCGTGGCCTGATGCGCATCGCCCCGGCCGAAATGCGGCGCCAGGTTTGACGCCGACCACCGACACGACGCCCGTGCGCAAGCTCCCGGACCACCGCTTCACCGCCGCCGGCGACCCCACCGGGGTGTCCCTGCATCTGGCCGACGTGACGATGTTCTGGGCGGCGGAAAGCGGCGGCGTCAAGCGCTACCTGCGCGCCAAGCACGATTTCCTGCGCTCGACGCACTGGCGGCACACGCTGGTGGTGCCCGGCACGCCAGACGACGCCAGCAACGAGGTCGCCGTGGTGCCGGGCGTGCCGCTGCCAATGTCGCACGGCTATCGCGTCCCGCTGCGCAGCGGGCCGGCCGAGCAGGCGCTGTGTGCGCTGTCGCCGGACCTGATCGAGGCCGGCGATCCGTACCGGCTGTCGTGGGCAGCACTGCGTGCGGGTGCGCGCCTGCAGGTGCCCGTGGCGGCGTTCTGCCACTCCGACCTGCCGGCCTTCTTTCGCCGCCTGGGCGGGCCGCCTGCGGAACTGGCCGCTACCGCTTATGCGCGCAAGCTGTACCGCCACTTCGATACGGTATTCGTGCCGAGCCGCTACATCGCGCAGAAGGTGGCCGACCTGGGCGTGGAACGCGTCGAACTGCAGCCGCTCGGCGTCGACACGCGCCTGTTCCATCCCGCGCGTCGCTCGCTGCGCTGGCGCGAGCAGCTCGATCTGCCGCGCGATGCGCGCGTGCTCCTGTACGTGGGCCGGTACGCGCCCGAGAAGAACCTGCAAGTGCTGTGCGACGCGGTGGACCGTCTCGATGACGGCAGTGTGCTCGTCACCATCGGCTCCGGCCCGACGCCGCCGCGCGGCAGGCACGTGCGCGCGTTGCCCTATGAAGGCGATGCGCAACACCTGGCGGCCGCCATGGCCAGCGCCGATGTGTTCGTCCACGCAGGAGACCAGGAAACGTTCGGCCTCGTCGCGCTGGAAGCCATGGCCAGCGGCGTGCCGGTCGTGACCTGCAGTGCCGGCGGGCTCGGGGAACTCGTCAACGCGCGGGTGGGCTACGCGGTGCCGCATTGCCGCGCCGACGATTTCGCCCAGGCGCTGCAAGCACTGCGCGGGCGCGACCCGGTTGCGCTGGCGCACGCGGCGAGGCGCCACGCCCTGCAGTACGATTGGCGTGCGGTGCTGCCGCAGCTGCTGCGCCGTTATCTGGCGCTGCTGGGCCGACAGGCCAGCCTCGCCGCCGAACCATCGCCGACGGCCCGCCAGCACGTGCGCGCCGCACGCGGCCGCTAGAGGGTTGTCATGTCGCGCTACGTCGTTGTTGCCATGCATGACGTCACGCCCGCCACCTGGCCGGCGTGCAAGGTGTTGCTCTCGGCGCTGGATGAAGTGTGCCGCGTGCCGAAATCGCTGCTCGTGATCCCGAACTTCTACCGTGGGCCCACCGCGCGCAACAGCGAGCGCTTCTGCCGCCTGATGACCGAATGCCTGGCCGAAGGCGACGAGCTCGTGCTGCACGGTTATGCGCACCTCGACGACCAGCCGCCTGGCGGCCTGATCGAGCAGTGGATCCGCACGCGCTACACCGCCGGCGAGGGCGAGTTCTCGGCGATTCCGCTGGCGACGGCGCGCTCGCGCATCGAGGCCGGCGCCGCGTGGTTCGCGGCCAACGGCTGGCCGCTGCATGGCTTTGTCGCGCCGGCCTGGCTGATGAACCCGGCCACATGGGAAGCGCTGGAAGGCCTGCCGCTGCGCTACACGACCACGCTGCGCCGCTTCTACCTGCTGCACCCCAAGCGTGCGCTGAAGGCGCCGTGCCTGACCTACAGCGTGCGCACGCCGGCCCGCCGGCTGGTGTCGCGCTACTACCTGCGCTGGCTCGCCCAGCACCACGCCGATACGCCCGTGATGCGCCTCGGCCTGCACCCGGTGGACGCCGCCTACCCCGACGTCATCCGCCACTGGCAGGACCTGCTCGCGGCGTGCCTGGAAACGCGCACCCCCGTCACCAAGAACGGCTTTGCGCAGGTGCTGGCCCAGGCCTGGATGGGCGGCCCCGAAACCGCTGTCGCCGGGCCTGCGCAGACCTCGTATTGACGTGCATCAGCGGGCCGGCACGATGCGCGGCCAAGCGAAAGCGTCAGAACAACCACACCGACAACCCGCCGATCAGCATGCCGAGCCCCGCCCCCGCGAGCACGTCGCTCGGGTAATGCAGGCCGAGCACCACGCGCGAGAGGGCCACCATCAGCGTGAAGGGGACGAGCGCGAGCGCCATGCGGGGGTAATACGCCGCCATCACGATGCTGAACGACACGGCATGCAGCGTATGGCCGGACGGAAAACTGAACTGGTCGAGCACTCGCCCGCACAGCCGGATCTCTTCGCACGACTGGTACGGCCGCGGGCGGCACACGCCACGCTTGAGCAGGATGTAGATCACCAGCGAGAGCAGCCCCGTGAGCCCCATCTGCTTGGCGCATTCCCAGCCCGTCTCACCGCCGACCACCGGCAGCGCCGCCATCAGCGCGTACCACAGCATGCCGTCGCCGAGACGGCTGACGCCACGGTAGAACCGCATGGCCGCCACGTCGCCGGCAATGTGGTTCAGCGCGACGGCGAGCTGCCGGTCGCGCTCGCGCCAGCGTTTCCAGTCAGGCCAGACGTGCGTCGCCATGGTAGGCCTCGCCCGTGGTGGCCGCTTGATGGACGGCCAGGAGTGCCGCTTCGAAACGCTCGAGCACCTGCGGCCAATCGAGCGCCTGTGCGGTCTGGCGCGCGGCGCGGCCAAGGCGCTCGCGCAGGCCGCCGTCGGCAGCCAGTGCGACGGCCGCAGCGGTGAAGGCCGCAACGTCCCCCACGGGGGCCAGGCAGCCGTTCTGCCCCGTGCGCACGTGCATGCCCGCCGCCGCGGTGTCGAACGCCACCACCGGCAGACCGCTGGCCATGGCTTCGACCACCACGTTGCCGAACGTCTCGGTCAGGCTCGGAAACAGGAACACGTCGGCCGAGGCATAGTGGGCAGCCAGCGCCTGGCCATGCTGCGTGCCGACAAACACGGCATCGGGACAGCGCCGCCGCAAGGCGTTCCGCTGCGGCCCATCGCCGACCATGACCAGGCGTGCATCGGGCCTGCGCTGTCGAATGGCGTCAAAGGCGTCGAGCGCCACACCCAGGTTCTTTTCCAGCGCGAGGCGTCCGACGGTCAGAACGACAGGCGTGTCGCGGCCCGCGCCCCATTTGGCGCGCAGTGCATCGCTGCGATGATGCGGCGCGAACTGGCGCGCATCCACGCCGCGTGTGCTGACGCTCAGGCGCTCGAAGCCAAGCTCGCCGAGCTGTTTGCACAGTTCGCGCGTGGGGACGAAGGTGCGGTCGGTGCGGTTATGAAAGGCGCGCAGGTAGGCGCGCACGAGCGTGACCGCTCCCTCCCACGCGTAGTGGCGGCCGTACTCGTCAAAGCGCGTGCGGAAATCCGAGGTGACCGGCACGCCGAGATCGCGCGCCGCGCGGATGGCGGACCAGCCGAGGGGGCCTTCCGTAGCCACGTGCACGAGGTCGGGCGGATCGCCGCGCCACGCACGCAGCAGACGGCGGCGCGCCGGCAGCCCCATGCGCAAGTCCGGATACAGCGGGATCGGCACGCCGGGCACGCGCAGCGCGTCTTCGGAAAGCGCCGGCTCGCCGGCGTCGATGGCGCGTTGGCGCGGTCGCACGACACGCACATCGTGGCCACGCGCGTGCAGAAAGGCCACCGTGCGCGCCGCCGTCAGCGACACGCCATTGAGCTCCGGCGGCCAGGTTTCGGTCACGTAGGCGATGCGCATGGCCGGCTCAGCCCTGGCTGTCGTCGTGGCTGCGCGACGGCTTGCCGGTCTGGCCGCGCTTGTGGGCAAGGTCGTCCGCGCTGCGGTTGGCGACCTGGCGGTCGGTGTCTTCGCGGTTGGCGGCGTGCCGCTCCCGCACAACGCGTTCAACGCCCGGCGTGTCGTGCAGGTCGGTATCGAGTTGCCCGCTTTCGATGTCGCGCGCGGCTTGCTGGACGTTGCTGCGCGGCTCCGAACGCTGCTCTTCGAGCTTCTGGTCGCGCTCGTGGGGCAGCCCGTCGGGCGCGCTTGTCACGGGCTTGCCGGACTCGGGCCGTCCGAGCACGGCTTCTACGCGCTCGGCGTTGCCGGCCCCCGGCCCTCCTGCCTCCCGTCGGTCCGGGCTGCACACGATGCCGCGTGGTTGCGGGGTCATGAGGCGCTCCTGCACATGATCTGGATGCCCTGGGCACCGCAACCGACGTGCCCGCACCGCTTCTGCAGGCGCTGCCGCGCTTCGAGCATCGCTGCGTCCGCACGCCCGACACTGCGCGACGGACCGCTGCCGGTGCAGCCATCGCGCCCGTTGCGTAACGGTTACATGGCACTTGTAACGCTTGCTGCGCAGGCCCGCGTCAATGCGGCTGCGGGCGCTCGGGCCGCCGAGTGGGACGGCCGCGCAGGCGGTCGAGCACGCGCTGCGATACACCGGCCGGCGCATCCGTGGTGCCAAGCAGCGTGCCGAGGGGGCGCAGGCGCTCGACGTGATCGCAGACCACCTTGATCATCGCCGTGACCGACGTGCCGAGCAGCAGCCCCCACACGCCCCACAGCCATCCCCACAGCAGCAGGCCGATATAGACCACGCATGGATCGAGCTTGGACGCCCGGCTCTGCAGCCACGTTACCAGCAGCGTGCCGATGAGCGTGGCGAGCAGCAGCGTGGTGCCGGCCACGACCAGCGCATCCGACAGCGCGCCCATCTGCAGGTACGCGCCGACGCCGCTGGCCACGGCGATGACCGCCGAGCCGAGGTACGGCACGAAATGCAGGATGGCGCTGGCCAGGCCCCAGACGGCCGCGTTCTCCATGCCGAGCAGCACGAAGGCCACGGCTGTCACCACGCCCAGCACGATGTTCGTGACAAACAGCACCAGCAGCGAATACTGGATTTGCGTGCCGATGCCCGCCATCATGCGCACCGCGCGTTTCTTCTCGCTCAGCGTGCGTCCGACGGCCCGTACCCACTTGCGCTTGAGCGCCTGGCCCGATGCCAGCAGGAAGTAGACAAGGAACGAGACCACGACGATCTGCCCGGCCAGCGCGAACAGGTTGGCCGAACCCGTCCACAGGAACTCGCGCACCGGCAGCACCGGCGCCGCATTGGGCGGTTCGCCCAGGCCTGCGGGCCCACGCTTGGGCGGCGGTGGCGGGGGCTTGCCCTGCACGCCTTCGGCCGCGTGCTCGAGCGCGACCGTCACTTCGCGCATCGTGTCGAACGCGCCGCCCACGTGGTTGCGCAGGCGGTCGACCGATTCCGCCACTCGCCCGGCGGCAATCGGTATACGCGCGGCCATGGCTGAGATGCCGTCCTGCATGCCGAAGACGATCGCCGCACCGCCGATCCACAGGCCGAGCACGACGAGCGCGGACGCAATCGGGCGCGGCACGTACCAGCGCTGCAGCCACACCACCAGTGGGTTCAGGGCGAAGGCCAGCACCACCCCGATGGTGAGCGGCACCAGGAACACGCGCGCCCACTGCAGAAACACCAGCGTGCCGCCAATCGCGACCAGCACCATCGCAACGCGCCAGGCTGGCTGGCGCAGACCGTCCATCACACTGCCCTGCGATGTGGCAGGCGGAATGGCGGGCGGAATCGGAGCGTGTGTGGGGGGTTCCGGCATGGCAAGGATGTGGTGCACCCTTCTCTGCGCAAAAGCCGTGCCGCGCCAGCTACGTCATGGCCAGCGACCGCAGCGTGCGCACCAGGTCGTGCGGCGACACCGGCTTGACCAGATGCTCCTGGAAGCCGCTGGCCAGTGCACGCGCACGGTCGTGAGGCTGGGCAAACGCTGTCAGCGCAATGGCTGTCATGGGCGCAGCGCCGTCGGCAAGGTGCCGATGCTCCCATGCACGTATCTTCTGCAGGATCGCGTAGCCGTCTTCATCGGGCAGCGCAATGTCGCAGACGAGGGCTTGTGGGTGGCCATTCGATCCCCAATCGTCGAGCTGGGCGATCGCGTCCCGGCCCGAGCCTACGCTGCCGACGTCCGCACCGACCTGCGCGAGCAGCGTCGCAAGCGCGTCGCGCGCGTCCTGCTGGTCGTCGACGAGCAGCACACGCAGCCCCGCCAGCGATGGCAGCGGACCGCTGCGCGCCGGGTCCTCGCTCAGCGGTGCCGTCAGCTCGGCGCCGGCGTGCAGCGGCAGATATACGGTGAAGGTCGCGCCGCGCTGCTCGCCGTCGCTGTGCGCGTGCACGCGGCCGCCGTGCAGTTCCGTCAGGCGCTTGACGAGCGCCAGGCCCAGCCCGAGGCCCCCCGTGCGCCGCGTGTGCGCGCCGTCGGCCTGCCGGAACGCATCGAACAGGTACGGCACGAACGCCGGTGCGATGCCACGCCCGTTGTCGCGCACCTCGATGCGCGCCACCTCGCCGACGAGGTCGGCCGACAGCCAGACGTCTGCCCCCTCGGGCGTGAACTTGATGGCGTTGGTGAGCAGATTCCAGACGATCTGCTGGACACGGTCCGCGTCGCCGTCGATTTCGCGCTCGCCCAGTGCGATGCGGGTATGCAGCGTGATGCGGCGCTCGGTGGCGAGTGCACGCACGCTGTTCAGCGCGCTCTCGAGCGCCTTGCGCAGAACGAACGGTTCACGGGTCAGCCGCAGCTTGCCGCTCATCACGCGCGTGGCGTCGAGCAGGTCTTCGATCAGCCGCACCTGCTGCTCCACGCCCGTCTTGATGCCGGCCAGCGCGCGCTGCACCAGCGGGGAGCCGTCGGCAAGCTGGCTCTCCAGCACGTACGTCCAGTTCTGGATGCCGTTGAGCGGCGAGCGCAGTTCATGGGACACCACGGCCAGAAACTGATCGCGCGCCAACGCGGCGGCCTCGGCCTGTGCACGCGCGGCCTGTTCGCGCAACAGCAGCGCATCGCGCTCGCGCTCAGCCTCGGTGCGCTCGGTCACGTCGTAGACGATGAGCAGCGCGGACTCCATCACGCCGTGCCGGTCGGCTTCCGGGATCACGCGTGCGTTGTAATGCGCGATGCGAGGCAGCGCATGGCCGTCTTCGAGATGCAGCGTGAGCGTCTGCTCGGCCCGCGTGTCGAACGCCCGCTGTGCGGCGCCCTCGAGCGCCTGCGCCACCTCCGCGGACAACGGCGAGGCCGTGAGCGTGCGGCCCGTCAGCGCAGCCGGTGCGACATCGAAGGCGTCGTTCACGGCGCGGTTGACGTACACGCAGCGCAGCTCGCGATCGAGCCGCGCGATGACGTCGGGCGCGTTTTCAACCAACGTGACGAATTCACGCTGATGCCGGAACCGCTCGCGCTCGGCCTCCTTGCGCTCGGTGATGTCTTCGATCACGCAGACGAGTGCCTGCACGCTGCCATCAGCCCCGCGCTGCGGCGAGTACGCGCCATGCACGAAGCGGCGGCCAAGCCCGTTCGGATACGGAAGCTCCATCTCGAAGTTCACGCGCCGGCCAGCGAATCCCTCCTCCAGGTGCGACAGGATGCAGGCATAGGCTTCCTCGCCCATCACGTCGCGGACCAGGCGCCCGTGCACGTCTTCGTGCGGCAGGCCGAACCGCTGGGCAAAGGCCCGGTTGGCAAAGCGCACGCGGCGATCGGGATCGAGCTGCACGAGCGGAAACGGCACGCTGTCGATCAGCCATTGCAGCTGGAACTCCGATTCGGTCAGCGCCGCCAGCGTCTGCCGAGGCTGTGTCACGTCTTCGACCATGCCGACGGCGTGGGCCGACGTGCCAACCGCCGACGGCATCATGAACCCGCGCTCGCGCACGCGTCGCTCGGCCTGGCCATCGCAGACCCAGCGGTATTCCAGTACGAAATCCTGGCCATGCGCCAGGCCATCCCAGGCGGCACGCAGCGCGTTGTGGTCTTCGGGATGGACGTGCGCGAGCCAGCGTTCGCGAACGCCGCACAGGGCCTCGGGCTGCACACCCCATGTCAGCGCGGCGGCGCTCACATGCAGACGCGTGCCCGTCAACGGATCATCCACCCAGAACACATCGACTCGCTTTCCGCCGCCTGCTTCTGCGCACCTCTGTCGTTCGGTGCGCACCGCAGCCGGCCAGTCCGTTATGGATTCAGACATTGCGTCCATGCGTAGCAGTTTTTGTTCCTGGCCAGCCGGCCGCAAAAAAAAATGCGGTGCCGCGGCACCGCATCATCCGTCCGTGACTTTACTGCGACGGCAGTTCCGACGCCGTTTGCGATGCACCATTGGCCTGGGCCACGAGCACGCGGATATTGTTCGGCGTCACGGCACCGATGCCGCCGGCAGGCAGCGTCGTGATCAGCCAGTCGGCATTGTTGGCCAGGCTGAACGGCTGCGAGCTGAAGATGACATTCTTCGTGCCGGCGGTCGTCACGCGGATCTGATACGTGCCGCCGTCCACGTAGATCGAATCCTGCGTGCTGGCCGGCGAGGCAGCACCGTAGGCCGCGCCGCCCATGGTCGGGGCGACGTTGGTGAGGTCGGCATTGGGCGCCGTCACGTACACGTCGACGTTGGGCGCGTTGTACGAGGCGTTGAAGGTCCGCACGCGGGCCTTGTCCGAGAGGATGGACTTGTCGTACGGGTCATCGATGATCGACAGATTGGTGGCCGTGCCGTTCGCACCGACAATGGCGAGCGCCGTATAGCGGTGACCGTTGACGGGGTTGAAGGTGGCTGACGCCAGGGGCGAGTTGCTGCCTGCATTGGACACCGTAGCGGTGGTCGCTGTGGCATCGATGCCGAAGTAGTTGCTGACGTTCTTGAAGCCGACGTTGGCGATGCGCACGGTGCCGTTCACGCCGAAGTCGACGTTCTGGATGAACGGGTTGGCATGCACGGTGCGGTACTGCGGCGAACTCGTGCCGATGATCTGCCCGATATCGTCGTCACCACCGCCACATCCGGCCAGCACGGCCAATGAACCCAGTGCCAGCACGGCGGCAATCTTCCTGATCTGTATCTTCATCGTTCACCTCGGACGAAAGCGTGTTCAAGACAGGCGCAGACATCGCGCGCCCATGTAGGTTGTCATCGACATGTGGAGCCGACGATAACCGCGCCCATCCGGCGCGCCTATCGAGACGGTTCCGATCGTGTTGTCGGAAGACTCCGACATGCAACCCGACGCCCGGGCAACGAGCATGGCGCGTGCCCGCGCGCCTGAACCGTCCTTCGAGGGCTATGCGCGCGGCCGCGCAGACAAGCGGCTCGCTATACTTGCGCGATCCGTGTTTTCTCATGCGCCACCCGCTCATCCGCATGCCCGAACCGCGTCCGGCGAGCCCCGCGCCGCTGCCCGACCACACCGCTTCTCCGGCCGATCCGCAGGCATTTGCGCGCGAACGCGAACGGGTGCACGCGTGGCTGCAAGCGCGTGCCTCCGGCGCACGCGCCGTGAGTGCGTCCACGCTGTCGCAATATCGCGTCGAAGCCGAGCGTGTGTGCTGGTATGCGCGCACGCTCGGTCAGCCAATCGCAAGCTGGCAGCGCGACGACGCGCGCGCGTATCTGCGCTTTTTGCAAGAACCGCCCGCCTGGGCTGTCAGCGCGCGCGGCATCGAGCGTGACGATCCGGGGTGGACGCCACTGCGTGGCCCGCTCTCCGCACGTTCGGCGCGGCAGAGCAGCATCATCGCGGCCAACCTCTGCGGCTGGCTGCAGCGCACCGGCTATCTGCAAACGAACCCGTTCCTCGATGACGACGCGATGGTCATCACCGTGCCGGATGCCGGACCGCGAGTCCGTGCCACACCGGCAACCGCGCCCGGAGCCCACACCGCACCCACCGCCGCCGACATGGCGTTGATGGCCGATGCCGTGCGCGCCCGCGTCGCCCTCGGGCGCGAAGCCCGCCTGCGACAGGCGCGCGACCACTTCCTCGCCGTGCTGCTGTCACAGGCAGGCATGCGCGTGTCAGAACTGGTGAATGCGCGGATGGGCGACGTGGCCCTGCACGCCGTGCCGGCCGAGCATGCCACCCCGGATGCGCCGTTGCCGGCGTCCGTGTGGCTGCTTGCGGTGGGCGCGGGGCGCGCGCGGCGCTGGCTGCCGTGCGATGCGCTGATGCCCGCGCTGCGCGAGTACCGCACCGCCTTTGGCCTGTCGCCGCTGCCGCTGCCTGATGAAGCGACACCGCTGCTGCTCTCGATACGCAAGCGCTCGCCGCGGCGGGCCGACGGCAGCATCATCGACTCGCCCGCCCTACGCCGCGATTTTGGCGAGCGCAAGGGCATTGGTTCACGCTCGCAGTTGCTGCTCATCGTCAAGGCGATGCTGAACGAAGCCGCTGACTACGCTCGCGCCATCGGCCACACCGACGCGGCACTGCGTCTGGCGAACACGTCCTTGCGCGAGCTGCGGGGAGCGCATCTGCGCGAGCGTCTTGCCGCCGGCGACGCCGCAGCCGACGTGGCGCACGCGCTGGGCCTGGCGGCGTTGCCGGCGGTCGCCGTACGCGCGCGCGAAGCTGACCTCGCAGCCAGCATCGCCGACGCCGCGCGCAAACTGGCTGGGCCATCGGCCTGACATTCCTCCACACAGCGCGCAGAAACGGGTACGCATCGCATGCATCGGGCAGCGCGCCGATGCATTGTCGCGCGCCATTGTTGTCCGGCTTTACGCAACAGTTGTCGCTCACATCGTCCGCAGAATTGGGTTCGCGCGGGGCATGCATCGCCGACGATGTCTCGCAGAAACGGGTACGCACCGCTCGAAAATCGTGCGCAGAAATGGGTACGCTTTCAGGCAAAAAAAAACGCGGACCCACGGCCCGCGTCTTTCGTCTGCGATGCAATCGCTCAATGTCCGCCGGACAGATAGAAGAAGCGGAACAGGAACACGGCCGAGATGATCCACACAATGACCGGCACTTCGCGCATGCGGCCCGTGAACAGCTTCAAGCCCGAATACGCGATGAAGCCGAACGCCACGCCATTCGCAATCGAATACGTGAACGGCATCATCAGCGCCGTGAGCACGGCCGGCACCGCTTCGGTGGTGTCTTCCCAGTTGAGGTCGACCAGCTCGCGCAGCATCAGACACGACACGTACAGCAGCGCGGGCGCCGTCGCATACGCTGGCACCACACCAGCCAGCGGCGAGAAGAACAGGCACAGCAGGAACAGCACCGCCACCGTCAGCGCAGTCAGGCCCGTGCGCCCGCCTGCCTGCACGCCCGAGGCGCTCTCGATGTACGCCGTGGTGGAGGACGTGCCGAGCAGCGACCCGGCCATGATGGCGGTGCTGTCGGCCAGCAGCGCCTTGTTCAGGCGGTCCATCTTGCCCTGCTTGAGCAGGCCCGCTCGGTTCGCCACGCCCATCAGCGTGCCGGTCGCATCGAACAGCTCGACGAGGAAGAACACCAGCACCACGTTCAGGATGCCCACCGACAGCGCGCTCATGATGTCGAGCTGCATGAGCGTCGGCGCCAGCGACGGCGGCATCGACACCACGCCGTGGAAGGTGTTGCCGGCAAAGAAGAAGCTCGCCGCCGTCACCGCCAGGATGCCGATCAGGATGGCGCCCTTCACGCGCAGGTGATCCAGCGCCACGATGAGGAAGAAGCCGATCACCGCGAGGATCACCGACGGCTGATGCACGTCGCCGAGCGAAACGAGCGTCGCCGGATTCCCGACGATCAACCCCGCCCCGCGCAGCGACACGATACCGAGGAACAACCCGATGCCCGCGGTGATCGCCACGCGGATCGAATGCGGGATCCCGTTGACGATCATCTCGCGGATGCGGAACACGCTCACCAGCAGGAACAGGCAGCCTGAGATGAATACCGCGCCCAGCGCCGCCTGCCACGTGAAACCCATGCCCTTGACCACCGCATACGCAAAGTAGGCGTTCAGGCCCATGCCCGGCGCCATCGCGATGGGGTAGTTCGCGTACATCCCCATGATGACCGTGCCGATCGCCGCGGCAATACACGTGGCGACGAACACCGCATCGTGCGGCATGCCCGCATCGGCGAGGATGTTCGGGTTCACGAAGATGATGTACGCCATCGTGAGGAAGGTTGTCAGCCCGGCGAGCACCTCGGTGCGAACGTCGGTCTGGTGCTCCTCGAGCTTGAAAAAGCGTGCGAGCCAGGTCATGCGTCTTGTCTCCTCTTGTTATGAAGTGCGATCGCCGCTCGGCCGTGCATCGGACCGAACGCCCCCGCTACGCGCCCGCGGTACGGGCGATTCGACTCTTAGCAAGATTCCGGCGCCCGAAGGTCGCGCGATCGAAATACTGTTCATGCGAATGGAATGATGGAGAACACGCCGGCCAGGCACGAGGCCGCCCGGCGCGCGGGATGCGCATGATGCCCGAAACACCACGCACGTGCACGCGGCGGCCAGCGGGCCGGCGGCGTCGGCTGCGTACCCGTTTCTGCGAAAGCACGATTCCAGGCCGCATGCGGGTCGATATGCGTACCCGTTTCTGCGCGGCAACTCGCAGAAATAGGTACGGGGCGAGGGCCGCTTCCACACGCTGGAAACCGGGCTTGGCCGTACCCGTTTCTGCGAATCCACACGCAGCTCCACCGTACCCGTTTCTGCGGCCCCTCGCCGTTTCGGCGCGCAAGCACCGAACCCGTTTCTGCGAAGCGGCTTGCCGCTGAGCCGTACCCGTTTCTGCGGGGCCGCGCGCAGAAACGGGTACGCGCGCGTTGTAGGCGTGCGGCGCAAGCCTTTGGCTAATAAGGGTTTTTACCCGCAGAAACAGGTACGGCGGTTTGCGCGGGCCGTCCAGGACCGGTCTGGCGCCGGGGCCATCGCCGGGAAGTTTCAGCGATGAAAGTTCTAAAGACGGAGCCGACGCCGTACTGGGCCATGCCGCATCGCCCTTGTACCGCTTCGCTCGTCCGCAGAAACGGGTACGCCAACGATTCATCGAACTCCACCGAAGCGTGTACTCGCTCTTCTGTAAACCGCAAGAGTATGCGGACGCCGAAACCTCACTTGTGTTCGAGCCCGCAGATTTGGGTACACACGCACGTGGCGCCGCATCACAGAATCACGCAGAAACAGGTACGCACAGGCTTTCCCGAAACGACTGCAGCCGCCCCGATGGTCGCTTTCCACGCAGAAACGGGTACGCTGGCAAGGAAAGACGCTCCAGGACTGCCAGAGAAGGGCGTTTTCTGTGGATAACACTGTGGACAACCCAATGTTGTCCCCGCAGATTCCGGTACGGCCGATGCGCAGAAGCAGGTACGGTTTCGCGCAGAAGCGGGTACGCAGTCTCGCAGAATCGGGTTCGCACGTCCGCAGAATCGAGTACGGTTTTGCCCCCCAAACCCAGACCCGCCAAGGCTTTGCGGGTCGCGTATACGGTTTACCTGTAGTTAACGTAAGGGGTATATATGACTGGTAGTGAGGAAAGGCCTTCCGGGGACAACCTTGCAGGTTGCCCCCCGACGCCCTTCCCGCGACGACGAGCAAAAATCGGAAAACGTACCCAATTCTGCGTGACAAGCCGGAGGCGTTTTAGTACAAAGGCTCTGAACAATTCTTGCCCAATATGGTCACCAAACGCCTCACACCCAATGGGAAGCCGGACGACAATGCGCCCGGCCGCATCATCGTCCCCTCGGGAGGGCAAGTCATCGCCGCGCCGGAGAAATTCCAGAGGCTCTTCGATGAAGCCCAGGCCATGGAGCGCGAAGACGCCTGGCAAAGCGGCGAAGTCGGCTTCCTCAGCCGTGCAAGCGTGCAGGTTACCCTGCCCTACCGTGCGCCCAAAGGTTCGCCACCGGTCTGGACGCGCTCCAGCGGCAATATTTCGTTGATGATCCAGCCGGGGTACTTCACCCAGCAGCGCTCGGAGCGGGCCAGCAACGGGCGGCAGCGCATCGTCTCGGAGACGGTCTCCTTCGGCTACCCGTACGGCTCGTATCCGCGCCTGATGCTCGCCTGGATCGGCAAGGAGATCATGGCGAAGAAGAAGCGCGGGGAATTCCAGGGTACGGTCGAAGACAGGCGTATCTCGCTGGGCAATTCGCTGTCCGAGTTCATGTACAACCTCGGCATTCCGATGGCGACCGGCGGCAAGCGGGGCACCATGACGCTGGTGCGCCAGCAGATGATCCGGCTGTTCTCGGCGACGATCGCCATCGTCCAGAACAAGTCCGCCCCCAACCAGAACCAGGAGCCGCTGTCGATCGACCGCATCGGCTACCTGCTCGCCGACCAGCTGTCGACCTGGTGGGACCCCATGCAGCCTGGCCAAGGCTCGATGTTCGAGAGCTTTGTGGTGCTGTCCGAGCCGTTCTTCAACGAGCTCGTGAACCGGCCGGTGCCCGTCGACATGCGTGCGTTGAAGGCGCTCAAGCAATCGCCGTTTGCGCTCGACGTCTACTCGTGGCTCACCTATCGCTTCTTCACGATCCAGAAGCGGACGGAGATTCCGTGGGAAGCGCTGCAGATGCAGTTTGGTACCGAAACGGAAAGCGAGCGCAAGTTCCGGGCGCTGTTCCGCAAGGCGTTGAAGGACGTGCTGGTGGTCTATCCGGACGCCAAGGTGGATGCGGATTCTTCGAAGGCGCTGATCCTGCAGCCCTCACGCACCAGCGTACGCAAGCTGGCCTAGCGCATCGTCCAGACAAAAAGAAAGGGGAGCCGAAGCTCCCCTTTTTTCATCTCGGGCCTAACAGCCTGAAATGCTTATTCCGGCTTGATTCCCGAGGCTTGCAGACCCTTCGGGCCTTGCTTCACCTCGAAGGACACCTTCTGGCCGTCCTTCAGGGTCTTGAAGCCCGAACCCTGAATTTCGGAGAAGTGCGCAAACAGATCTGCGCCGCCTTCGTCCGGCGTGATGAAGCCGAAGCCTTTGGTTTCGTTAAACCATTTGACAGTACCCGTGGCCATGCAAAAATTCCTTTAAAAAACAAAAAACAGGTCGTCCAGCCGATCCGGACATCGCACGAAGAACCGGCTGATTCCGAATCCTGCGTAGACAAAGTCTTCAGACGACTGTCTGGGCATCATAACCAGTTTGTGGCGGGGTGTCGATGGGCGGCATTTTTCTGAAATGTCGCTTTTATGCACTCAATGGTAAACACCTAGAAAATGGCCAATTCGGACGATGAACGCATGGGGTTATGCGTTAAAGGCCGCATTTACATCTCAATTCAAGTGTATTGAAAACCGCATGTGTTGCCGCGGCAGCGTGACCCCGCTCTGGAGGATTTATATAAATTAAATTTTATCGATCTTGTGTTTTTCTCCTCTCTTCCCTAAGATGGGCGGTACTGACTTTCAGCGCTGAAAGTGGAGGACCAGTGAGCGCCAAGATCGTAACGGTATTCAATCAAAAAGGCGGCTGTGGCAAGACCACCGTCAGCATGCACATCGCCGGCACGCTCGGCTTACGGGGCAACAAGACACTGCTGGTCGACATGGACGAGCAGGGAACCGCCACCCGTTGGGCTTCCCAAGCCCCCGAGGACAAGCCCTTTCCCGCTTCGGTGATCGGTTTGGCGCCTTCCGGCGGCGCTATGCACCGCGAGGTTCGCAAGTTTGTGGCGGATTACGACTACATCGTGGTCGACTGCCCCCCGGCTGTCCATTCCCCGTCGTCTTCAAGCGCACTCCTTATTTCCGACATCGCGTTGATTCCCGTAGTGCCCTCGCCGCCTGACCTGTGGGCTGCGGTGGCCGCCAAGGCATTGGCCCAGCAGGCGCAAGTGACGAACGAAACGTTGCGAATTCGCGTGCTGGCGAACATGGTGCAGCGCCGCGTCTCGCTCGCCAAACAAGCCATCGAGATCCTTGGAGATGACGGGGATATTCCGTTGATGGATTCGATGATCGGATCTCGATCCGCGTTTCGTGAGTGCCAGGCAATCGGCGCAACGGTGCACGGCGTGTCGGGGGCCCGGGAGGCTGTCAGCGAGGTCGACGCCATGGTCGACGAAGTATTGCAGTTGTTGTTGCAGGAGGAACGCGTATGAGCGCGAAGTTGAAATCGCTCAAGGACGGAATGCTGGCCGGGATTGCGGCCGAAAAAACGAAAACCGCGCCCGTGGACCGATTCGCCTTGGCAGAGAAAGCGATCACCTCGCACCCACGCGGGCTGCTGGGTCAGCCGGTCGCCTCCACTTTCAGCGCTGAAAGCGCTGCGCACGAGACACCGGCCGAGCGCCGTGTCGTGAAGATCCCGCTGGACCGGCTGCAGGAGAACCCCCTGAACGCACGGCGGATCTATGATCCGCAGATCGTTCAGGAGCGCGCCGCTTCGATCGCCACGCATGGCCAGCAGACGCCCGGCTTGGCCGCCCCCGATCCCGCCAAACCGGGTTGGTACGTCCTCATCGATGGTCACTATCGCAAGCGCGCACTGGCAGCCGCCGGCAAGACCGAGATGGACTGCTTTATCGAAGACGGTCTGTCAGACATCGATTTCTACCGGCTGTCCTTCGTCCTGAACGAGCAGCGCTCGGGGCAGTCGGTGCTCGACAACGCTATCGCGTGGCGCCAGCTGCTCGACGAAGGAAAAGTAAAAAAAGAAGAAGATATTTGCGAAATTACCGGTGTCTCAGCCGGTACGGTCAACAAAACCCTTGCGCTGTTGAAGCTGCCAGAGTCGGTGCTCGAAGTCATGAAAGAACGGCCCGCCGGCATCGGGATCGCGACCGGTTACGAACTCACGCTGTACTTCAAGAGTGCCGGCGAGGAACGTACGCGTGAGCTGGTGCAGCGCGTGTTGGAAGAAGGGCTGTCCAGCCGCGACGTCGAACAGATTCGCAAAGTCGCCCAGGAAGGGCGCACGCGCAAGGTCAAGGAGGTCAGCCGGCAGTACAAGATCCGTAGCGCAGAAGGTGATCTACTAGGCACAATTAAGGAATGGGATTCTGGCCGCGTAATGCTGGACGTCAAGCTGGAAGACCGCGCCGCGCGCGAATCCCTCGTAGAGGCGCTGAAGAGCCGTTTCGGCCTCGACGTGGCGCTGCTATAGGCTGCTATAGGACTTTCCGCGGTTCGCTGATGAAAGCGCCCGTTCGGGCGCTATTTTTTTTGTTGCTCCTTTCTTCAGTGCCGAAAGGGGCCGGGCCGTACCCGTTTCTGCGGGGCGACGGGCGGCGCCGCCTCATCCGTTTTCCCTCTGCAAAGGGACGGTTCACACCCTCCGAGAACCGTCTGCGGTGCCTCCCGTCCCGCTGCGGTCCACTGCAACTATACCGCTACATTATTGGAATAATGTACGAGTACAGAGATGTATTGATGTTTTTAACATCTGATGTACACTGTAAGAACATCAACAGTACTCAACATGGCGCGGCCCAGCCTTCACTTCTCTCCCCAGCAACAGCAGCGGATTCTCGAGGCGATCCAACGGCTCGACATTGCGTTTCCGCATGACAACGCCGTGTTCCTGGACGAAGTCATCGACGCGGTACAGGCGGTGACGCGGCGGATCTACGGCGCGGGCCGTTATGCCCGGTGGCTGGCGGAAGCCGGAGTGCGTCGGCGGCCGAGCAATACGACGCTGCAGAAGGCGGTCGATCGGGCGCGAGGGCGCGCCGGTGCGGTTTCGGGCGGGGCGGCGGAGGCCGTGCAACCGTGGCCGATTCCGTGGGCGCCCGCAGAAACGGGTACGCAGGCGCCGCTTTCTGGCGTGTCGATGCGCATTGAACGCGACCGTGTGGCGTCGCGTGCCATTGGCGCCCCCGGGGCCGGGGCCGAATGGATGGAAGCCCGCATCCGGGCAGAAGTGGCGGAGCGCGCGCTCGAGCACGAGGCCGCCCGCAATCGCCAACTGCAGGCCGCCATGGCGGACCTTGAACGCCGCCTCGGTGAGGCCCTGGCCACGGCCCCCGCCGTGCCGCCCAAACTGACCGACGCAACGCTGGAACGCCTTGAGCAGACCATCGAGACCGTGGCCCGCCTGGAAGGGGCCGCCAGCGCGCTGGCTGGTACCGAGCGGTTTCTACGGCTGCAGAACGATGCCGTGCGCCAGCAGACGCAGAACGAGGCCGATCAGCTGCGCCACCGAATCCGCGCGCTCGAGGCAGAGGTCTCGCAATTGCGCGCGCAGATCGACGCCTACCGGCGTGCACCCGAACGTGCTGCGCCCGTCTCCCGAGGTTGGGTCAAGCCGTCTTTGTGATCCAGCGTGCCCATTCTGGCGGGCCGGTGCACGCAGAATCGGGTACGCCCAGTCCAACTTTCGGCGCTGAAAGTGGACTGGCGGACTTGCAACCGGTTGTAGGAACGCACGTGCGCCACGTCGCCCAGCCTTCTTTCGACGCCTGGCGAAGCGCGCTCCACCAAAGGGTTGAGCCACTGGCATATGACTTGCTGGTGACGCTACGTCTCACCAATGGAGCTGTCATGAACGAGAAGATCACCAAGGCCGTGTTTCCCGTGGCGGGGCTCGGTACGCGCTTTCTACCCGCCACCAAGGCCAGCCCCAAGGAAATGTTGCCCATCGTAGACAAACCGCTGATCCAGTACGCGGTGGAAGAGGCGGCAGCCGCGGGCATCACGGAAATGATCTTCATCACCGGGCGCGCCAAACGCGCCATCGAGGACCACTTCGACAAGGCCTACGAGCTCGAAACCGAACTCGCGGCCAAGAACAAGCAGGCGCTGCTGGAGATGGTGCAATCCATCAAGCCGCCCGGTGTCGAGTGCTTCTATGTGCGCCAGCCCGAGACGCTGGGCCTTGGCCACGCCGTTCTGTGCGCGCAGAAACTGGTACGCGACGAACCCTTCGCCGTGATCCTGGCGGACGACCTGCTCGACAACGAGCCGCCCGTCATGCAGCAGATGACGGAACTCTACGATCATTACCGTTGCTCCGTCGTCGGCGTCGAAACGATTGCGCCCGAAGCAACGCGTTCGTACGGTGTGGTGGCAGGCCGCGAGTGGGATGACCGGCTCGTCAAGCTCGACGGCATCGTCGAAAAGCCGGCGCCCAAGGATGCGCCGTCGAATCTTGGCGTGGTCGGCCGGTACATCCTGACGCCGCGCATCTTCGACCACCTGCGCAACCTGAAGCCCGGCGCGGGCGGCGAGCTGCAATTGACCGACGCCATTCAGAGCCTGCTGGCCGAAGAGCAGATCCTGGCCTACCGCTACCGTGGCCAGCGCTTCGACTGCGGCAGCAAGTTCGGCTATCTGCAGGCCACCGTTGAATTTGCGCTGCGCCATCCGGAAGTGCGCGCCGACTTCGAGGCGTATCTGTACGACCGCCTCGGCTTGTCGCATGAAGAGGCCAAGGCCGAGGTCGACGCGCTGGTTCGCGACACCATTCCGCTCGGCGTGGCGGCCTGACGATCGCCCGCCTTCGGATCGGCCGTGCGGGTTTTCGCACGGCACGCGCGGCCGATTCTGAGAATCCGCACACTCCTCCCGTCTCCCGCCATTCGGCCACTTTCCCGCAAAGCCTGACACCACGGGCGTTTGCGGGACGCCCGCGCGCCTGCTTCCTGCATGGAATGCTTCTTGAGTAAGAGCGACCACTCATAAACCGGCGGACCGCCCCGCACCTGGCGCACGACACCACCCGGTGACGTGCCACGGGCAAGGCCGCCACGCTCCAAGGAGACATCATGACTCAGCCCCAGGCTGGCGCGGTCACGGGCGACTTTGCGCCCGCCCAAGCCCCCGCGAAAGACACCCCGGCGGACGTTCGCCGCCGGCTGCGTTCCATCTTCTCCGGTTCGGTCGGCAACCTGGTCGAGTGGTACGACTGGTACGTCTATTCGGCGTTTGCGCTGTACTTTGCCAAGGCGTTCTTTCCCAAGGGCGACCAGACGGCGCAGTTGCTCAACACCGCCGCGGTGTTTGCCGTCGGCTTCCTGGCGCGTCCGGTGGGCGGCTGGCTGATGGGCATCTATGCCGATCGCTATGGACGTAAGCGCGCGCTGTTCTTCTCGGTGGTGCTGATGTGCCTGGGTTCGCTCATCATCGCGCTCACGCCGAGCTACGCGACCATCGGCGTCGCGGCGCCCGTACTGCTGGTGCTCGCCCGCCTGCTGCAAGGCCTGTCGGTCGGCGGGGAATACGGCACCTCGGCCACGTACCTCAGCGAGGTCGCCAACAAGGAAAACCGCGGTTTCTATTCGAGCTTCCAGTACGTCACGCTCATCGCCGGGCAACTGACGGCGCTGGCGCTGCTGATCGTGCTGCAGCAGTTCGTGCTTTCGCCGGCGCAGTTGGAGGCGTGGGGCTGGCGCATTCCGTTCTTCATCGGCGCGCTGTGTGCGCTGGTGGCGATGCGCATGCGCTCGCACATGGAAGAGACGGAGTCCTTCACCGCCGCCAAGCAGAACAAGAGGCGCGGCACGCTGGCGGAGCTGGCCAAGCATCCGCGGGCCGTTGCGACCGTGGTCGGCCTCACGCTCGGCGGTACGGTGGCGTTCTACACGTACTCGATCTACATGCAGAAGTTCCTGGCCAACACGGTGGGGCTGACGAAGGACAAGGCAACGCTGGTGTCCGGCGCCACGCTGCTGCTGTTCGCCATCCTGCAGCCGATCGTGGGCGGCCTGTCCGACCGCATCGGCCGTCGCCCGATCCTGATCGCGTTTGGCGTGCTGGGTACGCTCTTCACGGTGCCCATCATGACCGGCATCAGCCAGACCACCAACGTGTGGATGGCCTTCTTCCTGATCATGGCCGCGCTGGTGATCGTCTCGGGTTACACGTCGATCAACGCCGTGGTGAAGGCCGAGCTTTTCCCGGCGGAAGTGCGCGCGCTCGGCGTAGGCCTGCCGTATGCGCTCACGGTGTCGATCTTTGGCGGCACGGCGGAGTACATCGCGCTGTGGCTCAAGCAGATCGGCCATGAGCCGCTGTTCTACTGGTACGTGACGGGTACCATCTTCATTTCTCTGATGGTGTACGTGTTCATGCGCGATACTCGCAAGCATTCCCGCATCGAACACTGAGCTCATGCCCGCCACCGACGGCCATGCCGATCACCTTGCCCACCCCGTACGCGGGCCCGGCTGGCGGTTGGCCGTCGCGCTGGCGATGGCCGCGTGCTGCGCGGCAGCGGGGTGGGGCGCTTATGCGATGGCCCTGCAGCGCTACGTGGCCACGCGCGCCGAAGAAGCCGGCCAGCGCACCACCTTCTATGCGCAGAACCTGCGCAGCACGCTCGCCCGCTATGAGTCGCTGCCGCGCCTGGCGGCACTCGAGCATGTGCTGCACGTGGCGCTGCAGGCGCAGCATCATGCCGGTGACGCCGCCATGCGGCGCGCCGCCAATGCCTACCTGAAAGAAGTGCAGGCCGCCACCGATCTGTCGGCGGCCTATCTGCTCGACACGACGGGCCTCACGCTCGCTGCCAGCAACTGGGATCTCCCATCCTCCTTCGTCGGCCGCAACTACGCATTCCGCCCGTACTTTGCCGAAGCCATGCGCGAAGGCCTGGGCCGCTTCTACGGCGTGGGCAACACCACGGGCGAAACGGGCTACTTCCTCGCGGCCCCGGTGCGCGAGGCGGGCAAGCCGATCGGCGCCGTGGTCGTCAAGATCAATCTGGATGCGTTCGAAGCCACGCTTTCGCGCAGCGGCGATACCGTACTGCTGGTCGATCGGCATGGGGTGATCTTCCTGAGCTCGGTCCCTGAATGGAAGTACCGCACGCTCGGCACATTGAACGCCGACCAGCGCGCCGCCCTCGATGCGACCCGCCAATATGCGCCGCATGCGTTGACTCCGCTCGACACGCACGGTGCGAGCGTACCCTTTTCTGCGGACCGGCCGCCGCAGACGGTGCACGTGGCGCTGCCCGGAAAATCGCCGTCCACGCTGCGCGTGCAATACCGCCCGGTGGATCTGCTCGGCTGGCAAGTCGCCGTGCTGATCGACCCGCGCGACGAGCAACGGACCGCCCTCGTGGCCGGCGCCAGCGCGGCGTTTGCGATGGCGCTCGCGTTTGCCGTGTTGGTTGCGCTGCGCCTGCGTGCGCGCCGCCGGGAAGAACAGCGCCGCGCCCGCGCCGCACTGCGTGAGGTGCAGCGTGACCTGGAGGCGCGCATCGCCCAGCGCACCGCCGAGTTGACGTCGGCCAACACCGCGCTCGCCAGCAAGGTGGAGGCGCTCGACGCCGCGCAGCGCATCCTGCGCGAGACGCGCGACGCCGCCGTGCAGGCCGGCAAGCTCGCCGTGCTGGGGCAGATGGCCGCCGGCATCACGCATGAACTGAATCAGCCGCTCACCGCGCTGACCACGCTGTCCGACAACGCCAACCAGCTCGCCGAGCGCGGCCGCATCGACGAAGTGCGCAGCAACCTCACGCACATCAGCCAGCTTGCCAACCGCATGGGCCGCATCGTTTCGCACATCAAGGCGTTCTCGCGCAAGGGCGACGCCGCGCGCGCCGCTGTGTCGGTCGACGAGGCGATCCGCCAGGCGCTGATGCTGGTCGAAACGCGCCGCCGCCAGGCCGCTGTGCCGATCATCGCCGCGCCCGTGCCGGCCGAGCTTGCCGTGTGGGCCAATGCGGTGCGGCTCGAGCAAGTGCTGGTCAACCTGATCCGCAACGCCATCGACGCCACCGCCGAGGCATCGCGGCCCGAGCCTGCGGCCGTGCATGTACGAGTCGAACCCGTGGACAAATGGGTCCGCATCACCGTGCGCGACTTCGGCCCCGGTATTCCGGACGAGGTGCTGCCGCGCCTGTTCGAGCCGTTCTTCACCACCAAGGACGACGGCCAGGGGCTGGGCCTCGGGCTGGCGATCTCGCTGGCCATCGTGGAGGATTTCGGCGGCCGGCTCATCGGCCGCAATGCCGAAGACGGTGCAGGTGGCGCAGAATTCCTCATCGAGCTTGAACGCGTTGACCCACCGCATGCCTGAAAACGTTTCTTCCGACCTCGCTGCCGTCGACCACGCGCCCGTCTTCCTGATCGAAGACGACGATGTGGTGCGCCTGGGCTGCGAGCAAGCGCTCGCCCTGGCCGACGTGCCGGTGCAGGCCTTTGCCGATGCCGAAAGCGCGCTGGCGGCGCTCGCCACGCAAACGCCCGCCGTGGTCGTGACCGACGTCCGCCTGCCCGGCCGCGACGGCCTGGCCGTGCTGCGCGAGATGCTGCAGCACGACCGCCAGCTGCCCGTCATCCTCATCACCGGCCACGGCGACGTGACGATGGCCGTGGCCGCCATGCGCGCCGGTGCCTACGACTTCATGGAAAAGCCGTTCCACTCCGAGCGCCTGGTCGACGTGGTGCGGCGCGCGCTGGAGAAACGCCGGCTGACTTCCGAAAACCTGCGCCTGCGCGAGGCGTTGCAGGGCCGGCAGGCGTACCCGCTCATCGGCCAGAGCGCCGCCATGCAGAATGTGCGCCGACTCGTCACGGCGCTGGCGCCCACCGATGCCGACATCCTCGTCACCGGCGAGACCGGCTCGGGCAAGGAAGTGCTCGCGCGCGCCATCCACGAGGGCAGCCGGCGGCGCGGGCCCTTCGTTGCGCTGAACTGCGCGGCGCTGCCCGAATCGGTGTTCGAGAGCGAAATGTTCGGCCACGAGGCCGGCGCCTTTACGGGTGCCAACCGGCGCCGCGTCGGCAAGATGGAATACGCCGATGGCGGCACGCTGTTCCTGGATGAAATCGAATCGATGCCGCTGGCGCTGCAGGCCAAGCTGCTGCGCGCGCTGCAGGAGCGCAGCATCGAGCGGCTGGGCAGCAACGCGAGCGTGCCGGTCAACTGCCGCGTGGTGGCCGCCGCCAAGGTGGATCTGAAAGAGGCCTCCGACCGCGGTGAATTCCGCGCCGACTTGTACTACCGCCTGAACGTCGTATCGATCGCATTGCCGCCGTTGCGCCAGCGGGCGGAGGACATCCCGCTGCTGATGGCGTACTTCCTGCAGCAGGCGGCGGTGCGTTACGACCGTGCCGCGCCTGACTGGTCTGCGCAGGACATGATGCGCTGGCAGCACCACGACTGGCCGGGCAATGTGCGCGAACTGAAAAACGTCGCCGAGCGCTTCTGCCTGGGTCTCGACGACGGCCTGGTCGCGTCGGAAGCGAGCCAGCACTCGCTGGCGGGCCGCATGATGGCGGTCGAGCGCGCCACCATCGAAGAGGCCCTGCGCGCCACCGAGGGCAACGTGGCGCGCGCGGCCGATCTATTGTCCGTGCCGCGCAAGACGCTCTACGACAAGCTCAACCGGCACGGCATCGAGCCGGAGCGGTTCCGCAGCAGCTAGCGAGGAGGTCGACGCGCGCTAGCGCAGCGACGATTCGCCGGTCTTCCGGCCACCCTGCGGCGGCCAGCACGTCGCCGCCAGCAGAACCGCGACGACCGCGTAGATCGCTTCCGTCACCGCCAGCGGCATCACATGCACCTGGTAGAGCGCGGCGGGCAGATCGGCGAGCGCGTGCAGCAGCATCGCCACCACGACGAGCACAAGGCGGCGCTGCCGCACGGCATGCCACACCACCAGCGTGAGCGTGAACTGGATCAGCATCGCCGCCATGCGTTCGGCCACCGCCCCCGCCGCAAGCCACGGCGAGAGCTGCGCGAGCATCGCGTGGATCGTGCCGGCCATGGCGTCGGCGCCGCTGGCGGCCAGGC
The DNA here is from genome assembly GCF_001683835.1 of Ralstonia sp. RL. Lineage (NCBI taxonomy): Bacteria > Pseudomonadati > Pseudomonadota > Betaproteobacteria > Burkholderiales > Burkholderiaceae > Ralstonia > Ralstonia sp. RL. Next base: position 37,872 of record NZ_LWRX01000246.1, read on the forward strand.
GCGCGTCGAGCTGGCCCTGGTTGGCGGCCACGCCAAAGGCCACCATCTGAGCCTGCGACGCCGTACCGACGAGCCACGCCTCGATACCGGCATGCCCGAGCGCATAGGCCACGGGCGTCGCAGCATCGCCGGGTCTGCGCGTCAGGAACCGCAAACCGAGCCAGCGGCCGGTTTCCTCGAACACGCCCGCCATCAGCGCGCCATAGACGACGAACAGCGCGGGAGCGCGCAGCCATTGCGCCGTCGCCGGATTGACCTGCAGCAGGTAGACGTGCAGCGCGCGCTCCAGCACCAGCGCAACGACCACGAACACCGCCGCGCCGACGCCAATGTCGCGCCACGCCAGGTCGAACCGCCGGCGCAGCCAGAACCACGCCACGATGGGAACGCAGGCGAGCAGCAAGGCCGCGCTGGCATGAGCAAGGAGGGCAGGCAGGGCAACGACGGGCATGGCGAAGATGTGGCGCGTGAGGAGGTGGGCCGCATCCTACCTGAGCGCCACGGGCCCGAGTCTTGCGGATCGATTGTTACAATGCATGGATGGCAGCAGATGCCGCGATTCTTGATAGGGCAGGGCAGACGGTCGTGAAACGCATGATGTGGCGGTGGATCTGGATGTGCGGCGTCGGCATCGGCGCGGTGGGTGCGGCAATGCCGGCGCAGGCTGCGTCCCGCTGGCATGAATACCTCACCACGACGTCGGTCTCGGCTTCCATCGACCGGACCTCCCTGCGCGCCAATCGCCCTGGCCACAAGACGTTTCTCGCGCGGACGGTGCTCAAGCGCAGTGAACGCCGCGCGCATGGCGCCCGCTATCGGCCTGGCACGGTGATCCTCTCGCGCCAGGAGATCGATTGCCGCCGCCACCGCATCCGTCTCGTCGACTACGTCGTGCGTGGCCCCGACGGCGCCACGCTCGACACCGACACCGCCGACGGCGCGCACTGGATGCGCATCCGCTCCGGCACGCTCGCGGCCCGCTCCGCCGCGTACGTCTGCGGCCGCCGCTAGCGCGGCATCGCCCCGGCGCTGCGCGCGCGGCTCGACAACGGCCGGCCGCCATAGCACTATGGTGTGGCCCACGACAACAAGAAGGCATCGGCTCCGAGGCGCCGCTGCCGGCCGACCGTTTCGATGAAACTGACCCTCAAATCGCAGGCGGCAATCATGGCGACCGTCATCAGCGTGGTGCTGGTGAGCCTGTTCGGCTGGTCGCAGCGCGAGCCTATCCGCCGCGAGATGATGGCGCAGATCCAGGCGCAGCAGACGGCCCTGGCGAAGGTGTCGGCCGAAGACCTGCAGCAGCGGTTGGACACCTACCTGGGTGTGCTCGAACGCACCGCGCGGCAGATGCGGACCGTGCGGTTCGATACGCCGCAGCAGGAAGCGGCATTCTTCGCGTCGATCGAGCCGGCGGCAGGCCTGTTCGACAGCGTGTTTCTGGCCACGGCGGGCGGCGACGTGACGGCGCTGCGCCCGTTCCGCGAGGGCGTGGTCGGCATCAACATTGCCGACCGTGACTACTTCAAGCAGGTCATGGTGGTCGATCAGCCTGCCGTTTCCGCGCCGCTGAGCAACCGCGTGGGCGGCGAGCCCATCATCATCCTGGCCGCGCCCGTGCATGATGAGGCGGGCCGGCCGGTCGGGCTGATCGGCGCATCGCTGTATCTGCTCAAGCCGAACTTTCTGGGCGCGCTGCGTGACATGCGCGTCGGCCAGACCGGCCATGTCTACGTGGTTGCGCATGGTCCGAAGCCGATCTTTATCGTCCACCCCGACGCCGGCAAGGTCCTGGCGCCGCTCGATTCGGATCCGGCCGTGGCGGCGGCCTTCCGCGCCGATCCGTGGGCCGCGCCCGAGTCGGGCGCCGACGTGGTCGCCAGGCAGGACGTGGTAGCGGTCGGGTGGACGCTGGCTGCCGTGCTGCCGGGGGCAGAGGCCAATCGCCAGCTTTCCATCATGCGCCAGCGGTTCCGGTGGTCGGTGATGGCGCTGGCCGCGTTGATCGGGGTGTCGGTGTGGGCCGCGATGCTGTGGCTGCTGCGCCCGCTCGGCCGGCTGCACGCCGCCATGACGCAGCTCTCCACGACCGACCTGCGCAATGCCCCGCCCCTGGAACTGCCGGTCGCTTCGGCCGAGATCGAAGCCGTATCGACCGCCTTCCACAAGCTGATGAGCGAGGTGACACGCCAGCGCGCGGAACTCGAAGCCGTAAACGATGCCTCGCCGCTCGGCCTGTTCCGTACCGATACAGCGGGCCGCACCATCTATACCAACGAGGCGTACCGCCGCCTGCTGGGCGCAACGCACGACGAAGCGCTGGCCGACGTGTGGCTGCAGCGCCTGCATCCGCACGACCGCGACACCATCATGGCCGGCTGGCGCGATGCGGTGACGCGCGGCGTCGGCTACAGCGCCGAGCAGCGCGTGATCGTGCCCGGAGTGGGGGAACGGCTGCTCGTCGTCAACACGGCGCCCGTGCGCGTGGCGGGCAAGGTGGTGGGCCACGTGGGCGCGATGGAGGACATCACCGTCCGGGCGCGCGCGCAGCAGGCCTCGCGCGTGCTCACGAAGATTCTCGACTCCACCACGGACTTTGTCGCGCAGTGCGATGTGGACGGCAACGTCACGTACATCAATCCGGCCGGCCGCCGGTTTGCCGGCATCGCCGAGGACGCCGACGTGCGAGGCATGTCGGTCGAGGCGTTCTATCCGCCCGGAACGATGCAGTGGCTGCGCGAAGTGGCCGTGCCGGCGGCAGCACGCGACGGTGTGTGGATCGGCGAGACGACCGTACGCAACGCGCAGGGCAAGGACGTGCCGATCAATCACATGATCATCGCGCACCGCGATCCGGCCGGTGCGATGGAGCACTTCTCGTCCATCATGCGCGACATCACGCGGGATCGGGCAGCCAAGGAGGCACTGCAGCGCAGCCGCGAGACGCTGCAGACCGTGACCGACGCCATTCCCGCGCTGGTGTCGTTCATCGATACCGACGAGCGCTTCCGCTTTCTGAACGCGGCTTACGAAAAGACCTACGGGCGGCCTTCGTCCACCATGCTCGGGCAGACCGTGCGCGAGGTCGTGGGCGATGCGCCCTATGCCACCATGCAGCCCGCCCTGCGCCGCGCGCTGAACGGCGAGACCGTCGTCTTCGAGCGCGAGCATCGCGGCCGCGACGTGTATCGCTGTGAAGAGATCACGTACCTGCCGCAGTTCGATGCGCAGGGCCGTGTGAGCGGCGTGCACGCCGTCACGCTGGACGTGACGGAGCGCAAGAAGCAGGAGCTGCGTCTGCGCGCGCTGACCACGACCGACCACCTGACCGGTCTGCTGAACCGCGCGGGCTTTGAAGCGCGGCTCGCCATGGCGCTCGACCAGGCGCGCGTGGCGGCCTCGGCAGGGGCCTTGCTGCTCATCGATCTCGACGGCTTCAAGGCCATCAACGATACCTACGGTCATGCCACCGGCGATGCGCTGCTGCGTGCGTTCGCGCAACGGCTCGCGCGCGCGGTGCGCCCGTATGACGGCGTGGCGCGGTTCGGCGGCGACGAGTTCGCCGTGATCCTGGAGCATCTCTCGCAGCCGGACGACGCCAGAACGGTCGCGGCCAATATCCTTGGCGCATGCAACAGGCCGTTTCGGCTTGGCGAAGCGATGGTGCGGGTCGGGGCAAGCATCGGCGGGGCGCTTTTCGATGCGCGCACGCTCGCGCAGAACGCCGTCTTCGAGGCGGCCGACGAAGCGTTGTACGAGGCCAAATCGCGCGGCAAGGGGCTGTTCGTCAGCGCGGATGAACTTTCCACCGGATGACCCCGCGGCGCCGCACACCACGCAGAAACAGGTACGCCCGGTAGCATCGGGCCGAGCAATCCGGCGCGTGCTGCGGCGCAATATCGGCCTCCCGGCTTGGGTGGCGGACAATTCCCTATCGCACGACCGTGCGGTTTCCGGTAAAGTCCCGCGACTGACTGCGCGCGCCAGCCACCCTGGCGCGCCGCACGAGAGCGCTACACCCAAGGCGCCTTCGCTTCACTCTCCGACGCACTTCCTGGCTGCGCATGCCCGACCCGGCACCGCGCGCCTGGCTGGTTTGCCGATGTCATTGCCCGTCGAGCCCGACGGCGCCGTGCACGGCGCGCGCGCGGCCGGACGCGATGCAGGGCGCATGGGGAGGAGCGACGGTGTTGGGCCAGCGCACTCTTCGGAACATCGCAATCGCGACGGATAACAAGGAGCAGGTTCACATGCAAAACACGATCAAACGGCTGCTGTTGACGGCAGTGGCTGCGGGGGCGGCAATCGCAACGGGCGCGGCAACCGCGGCCCAGGACATCAAGATCGGCGTGGCAGAAGCACTGTCGGGCGGCGCAGCCCAGTACGGCGTGGCCATCCGCAACGGCTTCCAGCTGGCGACTGACGAGATCAACGCTGCCGGCGGCATCAACGGCAGCAAGATCGCGCTGGTGATCGAAGACGAGCAAGGCAAGAAGGAAGAGGCCATCAACGTCTTCAAGAAGCTGATCTTCCAGGACAAGGTGACGATGGTGTTCGGCCCCACGCTGTCGAACTCCGCGCAGGCGGCTGACCCGATCGCGCAGGGCGCCAAGACGGTCGTCTTTGGCACGTCCAACACCGCGGACGGCATCACCAGCATCGGCGACTACGTGTTCCGCAACTCCGTGACCGAAGCCGACGTGCTGCCGGCCACGATCCAGACCGTGGTCAAGAAGGCCGGCGTGAAGAAGGTCGCCGTGCTGTACGGCAACGACGACGTCTTCACCAAGAGCGGCTACGACAACTTCAAGAAGGCGCTCGAAGACCTGAAGATTCCCGTCACGACCACCGAGACCTTCGCCAAGGGCGACGTGGATTTCAAGGCGCAGCTCACCAAGATCAAGGCGACGAATCCGGATGCCATCGTGCTGTCGGCGCTGATCGCCGAGGGCGGTCCGATCATGGTTCAGGCCCGCCAGCTCGGCCTGAACGTGCCCATCATCGGGGGCAACGGCATGAACTCGGTCAAGGTGTTCGACCTGGCCAAGGACAAGTCCGACAACCTGTGGGTGGGCAGCCCGTGGTCCATCGAGAACCACACCCCCGAGAACAGCAAGTTCATCACCGCCTACACGGCCAAGTACAAGGCCGCCCCGGACCAGTTTGCCGCGCAGGCGTATGACGCCATGTACATCGCGGCGGCCGCGCTGAAGAAGGTGAAGTTCACCGGCGACCTCGCCGCGGACCGCAAGGCCATCCGCGATGCGCTGCCGGCGGTCAAGCACACCGGGGCAACCGGCGCGTTTGCGTTCCGCCAGGTGACGGCGCGCGGCAAGCCGGCCGGCTACGACGCCGTGCAGACGCCGATCGTGAGCGTGACCAAGAACGGCAAGTACACGATCGAGAAGTAATCTTCGGTTCTCTATGGACCGGGCAAGCGGGGCGTAGCGAAACCTACGCCCCATCGCTTTTTTTGTGGCCGCTTTGCAAAACGCGGCCACACCTCACTCTGATTCATCATGCTGGAACAGCAACTCGTCAACGCGCTGTCGCTTGGCTGCGTGTATGCGTTGTTCGCCCTGGGGTTCACGCTGGTGTTCGGCATCCTGGGCGTGATCAACCTGTCGCACGGCGCGGTCTTCATGCTCGGTGCCTACGCGGCGCTGCAGGTCGTGACGCATTTCGAACTGCCGCTGTGGGCGGCGCTGCTCGTGGGCTTCGTCGTCAGCGGCGTGGCCGGGCTCATCATCGATGTGCTGCTGCTGCGCCCCTTGCGCCGCCGCAACGCACCTCACCTGATCCCGATGATCGCCACCATCGGCGCGGGCATCGCCATCAACAACGCCATGCAGGGCGTGTTCGGGGCCGAGAACCTGCGCTTTCCGTCCGGGCTCGTCTCCGATGCCTCGCTGGACCTTGGCGGCATTCACCTCACGTCGCTGGAGCTGGGCATCATCGTCCTGTCGTTTGTGCTGATGGCCGGGCTCATGCTGCTGCTCAAGCGCACGCAGCTCGGCCGTGCGCTGCGGGCGATTGCGGAGTCGCCCAAGGCGGCGGCGCTGCTCGGCATCAACGTGGAAGGGCTGTTCCTGCTCACGTCGTTCGCGGCGGCGGCGCTCGGCGGCCTTGCCGGCGTGCTGATCGGCCTGTACTCCAACGCGGTGTTCCCGCTGATGGGGCAGCCGATGCTGCACAAGGGCATCGCCGTCATCATCCTGGGCGGCCTGGGCGACATTCGCGGCGCGATGCTGGGCGGCCTCTTCCTCGGCTTTGCGGAGGTGCTGTCGGTGGCCTACATCGGCTCGACCATGCGCGATGCGGTGGCGTTCGGCCTGCTGTTCCTGATCCTGCTGGTGCGGCCCCAAGGGCTGTTCGGCAAGGTGCTGGAACGCAAGGCATAAGGAGACCGGCGACATGGAGTGGTTCGACAATTTCTGGTCGGTCTACAGCAACCTGGTGCTGACGCTGGGCATCAACGCGCTGCTGGCGCTGTCCATCTACCTGACGCTCTCGTGCGGCTTGCTGGCGATGGCGAACGCGGCCTTCATGGGCATCGGCGCGTATACGTCTGCGCTGCTGACGATGAATGCCGAGATGCCTTTCCCGGTGGCGGTGCTGGGCGGCATGGCGGCACCGGCCGTGGTGGCGTTCGTCATCGGCGGGCCGACGCTGCGCCTGTCCGGCGTGTACCTGGCCATGGCGACGCTGGGCTTTGGCGAAGTGGTGCGCGTGCTGATCCTGAACACCGAAGACTGGACCGGCGGCGCGCTGGGCCTGAACGGCATTCCGCAGCTCACCCAGTGGTGGCACGTGGCGCTGGCCGTGGCGGCCACGCTGTTCGTGCTGGCACGCATGCGCCGCTCGAAGGTCGGCCGCGCATTCGAGGCCATCAAGGAGGACGAGACCGCCGCCGGGCTGATGGGCATCAACGTGGCCGGCACCAAGCTGCTGGCGTTCGTGCTCGGTGCGGTGATTGCCGGCCTGGCTGGCGCACTCAATGCGCACCTGACCTTCTTCATCGGCCCGAACGAATTCGGCTTCGACCGCGGCGTGGAAATCCTTACCATGGCCATCCTGGGCGGCACGAACGGCCTGATGGGGCCGGTGCTCGGCAGCGTGATCCTGTCGCTGCTGCCCGAACTGCTGCGCGCGTTCAAGGATTTCCGCCTGGTCGTCAACGGCGTGATCCTGATGGTGATCGTGCTGTTCCTGCCCAAGGGCATCTGGGATCCTGCGCGTTTCGCGCGCTGGTTTGGCGTCAAGCGCGGCGGCACCATGCCCGGCGCGTCGGCGGCTTCCAATGAATCGCACTGAGGAGGCCCCCATGCTCAAGCTCACATCCATTTCCAAGCGCTTTGGCGGCCTGTCGGTCCTGCAGGACGTCAACATCGAAGTGCCGCAGGGCAGTATCTTCGGCTTGATCGGCCCGAACGGCGCCGGCAAGACGACGGTGTTCAACCTGATCACGGGGCTGCTCGCACCCAGTGGCGGCTCTCTCACGTTCAACGGCGAAGACCTCGTCGGCAGGAAGCCGCACCACATCACGCAGATGGGCATCGCCCGCACGTTCCAGAACATCCGCATCTTCAAGGAGATGACGCTGCTCGAGAACGTCGTGGTGGGCATGCATCGCCACCTGGACTACGGCGCGCCGGGGCTGCTGCTCTCGCTGTCGAAGTACCGCGCTGCCGAGCGCCGCGCGCGCGACCGGGCGCTGGAGCTGCTCTCGTGGGTCAAGCTCGACCACAAGGCACACGACATTGCCGACAACCTCTCGTACGGCGACCAGCGCAAGCTCGAGCTCGCGCGTGCCCTGGCGACCGAGCCGAAGCTGCTGCTGCTCGACGAGCCCGTCGCCGGCATGAACACCGGCGAGAAGGTCGACCTCATGGCCGAGATCGAGAACATCAAGGCGCGCGGCTACACGATCTTCATGATCGAGCACGACATGCGCTTCGTGATGGGCCTGTGCGAACGCATTGCCGTGCTGAACTTCGGCCGCATCATCGCCGAGGGGCCGCCGGAGGCGATCCGCAACAATCCGCAAGTCATCGAGGCGTATCTGGGCAGCGATGACGACGAAGCCGACGGTTCCGGCGCCGCAGAGAAGGAGACAGCATGACGACGCTGCTGGAAGTCAAAGGGCTGCAGGTGTCGTACGGGCACATCGCGGCCGTCAAGGGTATCGACTTTGCACTCAGGGCGGGCGAGATCACCTCGCTGGTCGGTGCAAACGGTGCCGGCAAGTCCACCACGCTGCTGGCGCTCTCCGGCCTGATCCCGAAGGCGCAGGGTGAGGTGCGCGGGCAGATCCTGTTCGAGGGCGAAGACGTGACGCAGTGGTCGGCCCACAGGCGCGTGGAGCGCGGCATCGTGCAGGTGGCCGAAGGCCGCGCCACGCTCACCACCATGACGGTGCGCGAGAACCTGGAGCTCGGCGCCTACACGCGCAAGGACCGCGGCCAGATCGCGTCCGACCTGGAGCGCGTGTTCCATCTGTTCCCTCGCCTGAAGGAGCGCATCGACGGCATGGCCGGCAACCTGTCGGGCGGCGAGCAGCAGATGCTTGCCATCGGACGGGCGCTGATGGCCCGCCCGCGCGTGCTGTTGCTCGATGAACCGTCGATGGGGCTGGCGCCGATCATCGTGCAGGAGATCTTCCGCATCCTGCGTACGATCAACGCCGAAGGGCTGACGATCTTCCTGGTCGAACAGAACGTACGCCAGGCGCTGAAGATCGCGCAGCACGGCTACGTGCTCGAAACCGGCCAGATCGTGCTGGCCGACAGCGGGCAGAACCTGCTCGGCAATCCGCGCGTGCTCGAAGCCTATCTGGGCGGCTGAACTCACATCGCACACCACCGGCGCCCACTTCGGCGCCGGTTTTTTTTGCAAAGCGTACCCGTTTCTGCGTACGCTCAATGCCCCGCCAATACGTGCCGCTGCGCCTCGAACAAGGCGATCATGGCATCGGCCACGGCGCGCACGCGCGGCGATCGACGCACGTCCGGGTGGATGGCAAGCCAGATGTCCCGGTGCAGCGCAGGGTCGTCGATGGGTAGCCGGCGCAAAGGCGTACCCGTTTCTGCGGGCGCGCCCAGGAAGTGCGGCAGCGCTGCCACACCCAACCCGGCCAGCGCGGCCTCGTGCATCGCCAGCAGATCGCTGCAGCGTAGAACCACACGCCGCTCGCCCGCGAATGCATCGAGCCAGCGTTGCTGCGGCACGTGCCGCAGGCCTTCGTCGTACCCGATGAATTCCCATTCGGCTTCGGGGCGTGCGATTGCCTCAGCCGTCGCGTACAGGCCGTAGCCGAGGCTGCCGAGCGGCCGCGTCGCCAGCGTCGAGGCCGTGGGGCGCGACAGCCGGATGGCGACATCGGCCTCGTGCGCCATCAGGTTGGCGTTGCGCTTTTCGCCCAGCAGGACCACGTCGATGCCCGGCCATTGCCTGCGCAGTGCCGTGAGGTTGGGCGCGATGACGTGGCTGGCGATGGTGGGCGGCGCCGAAATGCGGACCGTGCCGCGCAGGCTGCCCGCGCCCGCGGCTGCGCGCGCAAAGCCGGCGGCTTCCTGCTCCATGCGTTCGGCGCGGTCGGCAAGCGCATGGCCCTCCGCGGTCAGGCGCCAACCGCGCGGCAGCCGATCAAACAGCCGTACCCCCAGCGATTGCTCGAGCGCATCGGCGCGCCGTGCCACCGTGGTGTGTTCCACGCCGAGCCGCCGCGCCGCAGCCGACAGGCTTCCCTCGCGCGCCAGCACGAGAAAGTAGCGCACGTCATCCCACTGCAGCGAAGAAGAAGGTTCGGCCGCCGCAGCGCGCGCCTGCGCACGCTTAGCCCAACCCGTGTGTTTTTGCACAGAACGTGGTCAATTTTTCCGGATTCCCGGGCGATTCTGAACGGAATACGCTTCTTTCACAACGTGACACACGCGGCATCCACACCACGGATATCGAAAAGCGTACCCATTTCTGCGAGGACACCTGCCATGCCTGCCAAGGTCATTCAACTCCGCGAAACCGGACCAGCATTGGGTTTGCAGCCCGCCAGCGTCATGCTCGCGCCGCCCGCTCCCCATGCGATGACGGTGCGGCACACCGCCGTCGGGGTGAACTTTGTGGACGTGTATCACCGCACCGGGTTGTATCCGGTACCCGCGTTTCCGGCCGTGTTGGGTGTGGAAGGCGTGGGCGTGGTCGAAGCCCTGGGTTCGGACGTGCGCGGCTTTGTGGTCGGCCAGCGGGTCGCATGGGCCGGGCTCATCGACGGGGCGCCCGGCGGGTATGCCAGCCATCGCAACATCCCGGCCGAGCGGGCGATTGCACTGCCCGGTGCGCTCGATGACGACACCGTGGCGGCGACGCTGGTTCGCGGCATCACGGCGCACATGCTGCTGACCCGTGTGCGGCGGGTGCAGCCGGGCGATACGGTGCTGGTGCACGCGGCCGCCGGCGGGCTGGGGGCGCTGCTCGTGCAATGGGCAAAGCGGCTCGGCACCAGGGTGATCGGCGCCGTCGGCAACGAGGCCAAGGCGGCCGTCGCGCTTGCCCATGGCGCCGACCACGTCGTGCTGTATCGACAGCACGACATGCGCGAAGCCGTGTTGCAGCTCACTGGCGGGGAGGGCGTCGATTACGTCATCGACGGTGTGGGCGGCCCGATGCTGCACACCGCATTGGCGGTGGCGCGGCCGTTCGGCATGGTGGCGAGCATCGGGCAGGCCGGCGATGTCGAGAACGCGCAAACGCAGACGGTGGACCTTGCGGCGCTTGGGCCCTCGCGGTCCATTGCGCTGGCGCGGCCCGGCGTGTTCCGCTACATGGCCGATCTGTCGCGTTACCGCGATGGCGCACAGGCCGCGTTGCAGCGCATGCTGGAAGGCCTGCGCGTGCCGCTGGGCGGTACGTACCCGCTCGAAGACGCTGCTGCCGCGCATGCCGTGCTGGAGGCCGGCCACACGACCGGCGCACTGCTGCTGCGCCCCTGAGCGTACCCGTTTCTGCGAGACGCCTTGCGAGGTGAAAGCGTCCCGCTGTGCCAACCCGTCACCTCACCTACAAGGAGCCGTGCATGCTGTACCTGATTCTCTTGACCTACAACGCGCCGCTTGCGCAGCTCGACCGCGTGTTGCCCGCTCACCGGGCGCATCTGGATGCGCACTACGCCAGCGGCCATTTCCTGATGTCGGGGCCGTTCTTTCCGCGTGAAGGCGGCGGCATCCTCGCGCGCGCGGCTTCCCGGGAAGAGATCGACGCCATCGTTGCGCGCGATCCGTTCGTCGTCGAAAACCTCGTGCAGGCGCGCGTGATCGCATGGGGCCCGAACCGCCGCAGCGCCGATACACCCTCGGCATGGCTGCCCGACGCTGTCGTTGCGACCTCGACATAAAGCCGCGCGGCACGGCCGCTATCATGGCGATCTGCCATGTCCTGGACCGTCATGCCCGACACGCCGCCACGCTCACCCACTTCACCTGTTCACATGCCATGGTGGCAACGCGTACTCGCGCGGCTGCCGTTCGGCCGCGAACACCTCGTGTTCGTCATTGCCGGGGTGATCGGATGCGCGGGGGCGTTGTCGACGATCGTGTTTCGCGAGTGCCTGCGCCATCTGCAATGGTGGCTCTCGGGCACGGACCAGGGGCTGGTGGCCACGGCCCGTGCACTGCCGTGGTGGGCGCGCCTGGTGGTGCCGGCGGCCGGGGGGGTGCTGGCCGGCATCACACTGCAGGTGGGCTTGAGGTGGATCCCCCGCAAGGGGTCGGAAGACTACATGGAAGCGATTGCCGTGGGCGACGGCGTGCTCAGCGCGCGGCAGAGCCTGGTTCGCAGCGCGTCGTCGCTGTGCTCGGTGGCCAGCGGGGCATCCATCGGGCGTGAAGGGCCGATGGTGCAACTGGCGGCGATGTGCGGTTCGTTGCTGGGCCGGGTGTTGGGGCGCTGGACGCTTGTGTCGGTCGAGCAGTTGCGCCTGCTCGTGGCGTGCGGCGCAGCCGCGGGGATCACGTCGGCATATAACGCGCCAATTTCCGGGGCGGTGTTCGTCTGCGAAATCGTGTTTGGCGTCATCACGACGGCAACGCTTGGGCCCTTGCTGGTGGCGGCCGTCACGGCCGACATCGTGGTGCGCCAGTTCTTCGGCTACGGCGCGGTCTACGAGATGCCGCACTTCGATTTCGTCTCGGGCTGGGAGGTGCTGACGTATCTTGGGCTGGGCCTCGCGGCGGGCATGGCGGGCCCGCTGCTGCTGGGGCTCATCGACCGCGTGCGCGATGCATTTGCGCGGACCCGCTTGCCGCTCCCGTTGCGGCTCGCGGCCGGCGGCCTGATCGTCGGCGCGCTTTCCATTGGCGTGCCCGAAGTCTGGGGCAACGGCTACAGCGTGGTCAACGGCTTCTTGCACGAGCCGTGGCTGTGGCAGACGGTGGCGCTCGTCCTCGTCTGCAAGGTCGCGGCGACGGCGTCCAGTGCGGGGTCCGGCGCCGTGGGCGGTGTGTTTACGCCCACGCTCTTCTGTGGAGCCGCGCTTGGCCTGTTGTACGGTACGGGCATGCACGCGCTGTTGCCCGGTGCGGCCCCGGTGCCCGTCAGCTATGCGGTGGTTGGCATGGGCGCGCTGCTGGCGGCCACCACGCATGCGCCCCTCATGTCGATCCTGATGATCTTCGAGATGACCCTGTCCTATCAGGTTGTGCTGCCCCTCATGCTCGCGTGCATTGCGGGTTATGTGACCGCGCATGCGGCGGGCGCGCCGTCGGTGTATGCGCGCGCGCTGGCGCGCAATCGTGACGATACGCAACACGCTTCCTCCGCCTCAGGCGCTACGCAGAAATAGGTACGCTTCGCGCTCGCGGCGCCCTATCGGCCGCCACAAAACCCTCCGTTCTCAGCAAAAAAGAAGAAAAAGCGATCTATAAATCGCTTCCTGGTGTGCACGTTCGGGAACTTTTTGAAGAAAGTGCGACAAGTTGTTGCTGTTGAGAATCACTATCATTTATATTTGCGCTCGACATTCGTAGTGCGCTCTCGTGCACGGCGGCACGGGCGCAGGAGGGCGCCCGCAGCGGCCGGCATTCACAGAAAAAGGGGCGCCGCTGGAGAAACCACGACAATGAACCGCCGTACCCCGATCGCCAGCGCCCTGCTGGCGTTGTCTGCCACGCCCGCCGTTGCTCTTGCCCAACAAGCCGCGCCCGCCCAGGTGGCAGCCACGGCCACCACCACGCTGCCTGAAGCCGTCGTCAAGGGCACCGCGCCGCGCGACGACTACAACGCCGTCAAGAGCTCCATCTCCAAGCTGCCCGAGAACCTGCGCGATGTGCCGCAATCGGTGACGGTCGTGCCCAAGGCGCTGACGGATGCGCAAGGCGGCAGCTCGCTGGCCGATGCGCTGCGCAACGTGCCAGGCATCACCATCGGTGCGGCCGAGGGCGGGCAGATCGGCAACAACATCAACCTGAACGGTTTTTCTGCACGTACCGACATCTACCTCGACGGCTTCCGGGATCGCGGCCAGTACTACCGTGACCTGTTCGCCCTCGATTCGGTGGAAGTGTTGATGGGCCCGTCGTCGATGCTGTTCGGCCGCGGTTCGACGGGCGGTGTCATCAACCAGGTGACGAAGAAGCCGAAGCTGAAGGCCGCCACGGAAATCACCGGTTCGGTCACCACCAACGGCCTGGTGCGCGCCACTGCCGACGTCAACACGCCGACGTCCGAGACTTCCGCTTTCCGCATCGCCGCGATGGCGCAGAACGGCAAGACGAGCACGCGCGACGAGATGACCGCGCAGGATTTCGGCGTCGCCCCGTCGTGGCGTTTCGGCATTGGCACGCCGACCGAGGTGACGCTCTCCGCGCTGCTGCAGCACAACCGCGACATGCCGGATTACGGCCTGCCGAACCTCAACGGCCACCCGGTCAACGTCAGCCCCAAGACGTACTACGGCTACACCGACGACCGCACCACGCAAGATGTGGCGTCGTTCTCGGCGAATATCGATCACAAGTTCTCGCCCAACCTGCGCCTGCGCAACCAGACGCAGTTCAACTACGTGCAGACCGACGCGCGCGAGACGGCGCCCAACGCAGTGGGTACGGTCAATTCGTCGGGCGTGTTCACGGCCCTGACCAACAGCAATCTGCCGCTGTCGGCGCTGTCGGTGCGCCTGCAAAGCCACGACCGCCGCATCCGTGACTACTCGTTGTTCAACCAGACCGAGCTGACGGCCAAGTTCGATACGGGTTCGGTCAAGCACACGCTGCTGGTCGGCACCGAGTTCGGCCACGACGGCTACGACAACCAGAATTACTATCGCAACGGTTCGTGCAACGGTACGCCGCTGGCGCAGTCGAGCATGACGAGCGGCTTTGTCTCGTGCGAGCCGCTGGTCAGCCCCAGCTACACCACGTCGCCGGCGAGCACGCCGTCGAGCCTGGGCAACCTGCAGGGCGGCTCGGCCAACACGGTAGCGGCGTACTTCAACGATTCGATCGAATTCACCAAGCAATGGAAGGCCGTCGCCGGCCTGCGCTATGACCGCTACGTGGCGAGCATTTCGAACTCGCTGAATGCGGCGAATACGCCGGCGTCGGCCAAGATCACCGCGCTGCCGTACGCGCAGCAAACCGTGAACTTTGTCAGTACGCGCCTGGGCGGCATCTGGCAGCCGACGGACTGGCAGTCGTACTACGTGTCGTACGGCACGTCGTTCAACCCGTCATTGGAGCAGCTCGTAGGCACCACGGGCCAGCAGAACCTGGACCCGGAGAAGAACAAGTCGTACGAGGCCGGCGGCAAGTGGGACCTGCTCAACGGCGACCTGTCGGTCAGCTCGGCGCTCTTCCAGATCACCAAGGACAACGCCCGCACGCAGGTCGATAGCACGACATACACGCTGGCGGGCAAGATCCGCGTGCGCGGCGCACGCCTCGGCGCGACGGGCCGCCTGACCGACAAGCTGCAGCTCTTCGCGGGCTACACGTACCTCGACGCGCAGATCGTCAACGGCATCGGTGCCGGTACGCAGGGCATGGTGCCGGCCAACACGCCCAAGCACTCGGCCACGGTGTGGACGAGCTACACGTTCCTGCCGAACTGGGAGGTGGGCGCCGGCGCGTTCTACATGTCGCAGCGCTACGCCAACAACACCAACACCGTGCAGGCGGGCGGCTTCGTGCGCTGGGACGCCATGCTGGCCTACCACCAGCCCAAGTACGACGTGCGCCTGAACCTGTTCAACGTGTTCAACAAGACGTATTACGATGCGCTGATTCCGTCCGATGGCGGTCGCGCCGTGCCGGGTACCGGCCGCGCGGCGATGCTCTCGGTGGTGTATCGCATGTAATGGCTTGGGGGATGGGCCCCGGGCTCATCCTTCTTTCCTGAGCGCCATGCTGGTCTGCATTCCGAATGTCTTCAACGCTGCGCAGGTGGCTGCGCTACGCGACCTGCTCGACAACGCGGGCGATGCCTGGGTGGATGGCCGCGTGTCGGCCGGCTATTCGGGGGCGCCGGTCAAGATCAACCAGCAGGTCGATGAGGGCTCGGAAGTGGCCCTGCAGTGCCAGCAACTCATCCTGAGCGTGCTGGAGCGGCACCCGCGCTTCATCAGCGCGGCGTTGCCGAATGTGGTGT